>NZ_JACJSE010000017.1 GCF_014698045.1 Aulosira sp. FACHB-615 | reverse complement strand
GGTGCGAAAGTTATTTGTTTATCCCCATACTCCCCCGATTTTAATCCAATTGAATTATGGTGGTCACAACTTAAATCTTTTTTACGCAATTTTGCTCCAACTACAACAGAAATGGTTGATAAACTAATCTCAGTTGCACTCGACTTAATAAATCCTCAACATTTAAGAAACTGGTTTGCTAGTTGCTGCTACTGTACCTCATAACAGCCGTAGGTGCTGTATTCAAATTGGCGATCGCATTTATAAGGGGGCAGATGCTGAAACAATTAGAAAAATTATCCAAGACGAACTGCAAGCAGTTAAGTTTGGACACAACAGCCAATCTGTTCGTAGCGGCTTATATGCGTTGACTGAATTAATGGCAGTACCTCAAGTGCGTGCTGCTGTCTTTGCTTTCCGCACCGATTTTCAAGCTGTGTGCGAACAAATCGATGTTTTAGTCAATTACAAAGATTTGCATGACTTGTTACATACGCTGGAGTTCCAATGCTATGGCGGTATTGTTCAGGAGGCAAAACGATTTCCAGATGATGAAACAGCCTTAGACATCCTCATGGATCATCAGCTAACACTTCAGCAAATTGTCACTGACATACAAGAAATCGCGCTTCGGGGAACCCTAGCTAAAAACGAACTTCTTTGGCTCAAAGACCTTGTGCAAGCTACTGAAGAGTTACACGGTGGGATTGAAAACCTTGACACAAGACAGATCAAAAGGGCTGTATGGCTCATCAACCGAGTGCTGGCCATCCAACCTTCACGAATTAATACTAGTCTGAATATCGCAGCACGGGTCTTAAGGCTACCTGCTCTGGTGAAAGCACTAACTTGCGTGCGAGACAATTTAACACATTGTGAACTTGATGCAGACAAAGCCAGCCAATTCAATGACGGTGTTGAGGCTCTGGCCAGCCTAGAACATAGCTTAACTATTCTCGTTCACAGTCACAACGACTGGCAAGAACTCGATTTAGAATTACGCCGGATTGAAGCCAATATTGAACAAGATATTTTTGAACTTGAACTGTCTTGGCCTGATCTGAAAGCAATGGCAGAATCACTCTACAGCAGCAGCATAGACGAATGGGCGTTAATGTTTCAGCAAGATAGTGAGAATTTGGATAGTGCGATCGCATCAAAAAATCCAGTTAAAGTCAAACGATACTTCCGAAGCTACCGCCGACGTGCAGGCGATCGCTTCTTTCGAGTTGATATGGATCTGAAGCGATTGTGCGGGAATTTGCGGATAGTTGGTGAACCATTAGTATCTGTGCTGAGGTTGATTGAATGAGTGAATTTAGTATTTCTCTTACCTCTGACAATACCGTAAGCAGCTTTGCTTCGTTGGCATCTCTACGAGCTGCTCACAGTGAACTCCTGAAACGCCATCGTGAAAGTGGTAGTACATCTGAGTTGCTAAAAGAGATAGAAACATTTATTTGTCAAGGGCGAGCTACTGGTGCGCTACTCGATACTGACGAAGACCGATGGGCCAGCCAAAGTTTATTAGATTACTGGACGGCCATATTGTACCGTGCTGGACACGAACCACCTGATGCTACATTAGCTGAATTTGATCCAACATTAGCTCCAGAACTGGATGACACGCTATGCCCTTACTTGGGGTTGGAAGCATTTCGAGAGGAAAAGTCAAGCCTTTTCTACGGTCGCCAACGTCTTTTAGAGAAACTGGTTAATCACCTTAAAGAAAACCGTCTATTAGCCGTGGTCGGTTCTTCTGGCAGTGGTAAGTCATCAGTCGTTTTAGGCGGACTGTTGCCAAGCTTGAAAGCTGGTGTGCTGTCGGGTAGCGATAACTGGCACTATTACTCGCCAATAGTACCAGGAGTTAATCCATTAGAAAACCTCGCCCGGATTACTCAACCTCTTGGTGTTAATGATAGTGAATGGCTTCAGCAGCAAGTAGAGAACTTTCACAAAGATCGCAATCATTTAACCAAACTAACCAATGGCTTGGGTAATACACCCAGTGTTCTCATCGTGGATCAGTTCGAGGATGTGTTCACGCTATGCCGTGATGAGAATGTTCGCCAAACTTTCATAGAAAACATAATAGACTTTATTCACTCGCCAGATAACCGAAACATTGTCATCCTTACAATGCAAGCCGACTTTAAGGGTCAAATAGCACAGGTTTCGATGTTCCAGGATTTATTTGAACAGGCTCAGATACTGATAACAGCATTAGATGTTAGCGAACTAAGAGAGGCGATTGAAAAACCTGCTGAGTTAGTGGGTTTGAAATTTGAAGAAGGTCTAGTTGAGGCTTTGCTTAAGGATGTGTTGGGCGAACCAATAGCATTGCCACTTTTGCAGTTTACTTTGCTGAAGTTGTGGGATAACCGAGAGCGCAATCGAGTTACCTGGGAAACTTATCAACTTTTGGGTGGAGGCCGTCAGGCACTGACTCGTAGTGCTGATGAGTTTTACGAGAAGTTAATTCCTGAAGAGCAGATGATAGTTAAACGTATGCTGCTGCAAATTGTTCAACCTATCAAGGGGCAAGAAGTTACCAGTAATCGTATCCAGTTTAAAACACTATACCAGATAGGGGAAAAACACGATGACGTTGATCGGGTATTGGATAAGTTGGTTCAAGCGCGGCTAGTACGCTTAACACAAGGCAATACATTAGAGGACACCCAGGTTGAGATTATCCATGAGGCTCTTGTACAAAACTGGTCTTGCCTAGCAAACTGGTTGGAAGCGGAGCGAGAGACTGCGTATTTGCGATCTGTTGAAGCTGCAAGCATCCTAAAGAATGCCAATGCCACAATAAGAACTCGCCGCAGAAGCAAATTATTTACATTTAGTTTTAGTTTTGGTATTGGTATCTTCCTTTCATTCTTATATTCTTGGACTACTAGCCCTAAATTCTTCCAATCCCACTTCCAATCTCAATTAAAAGATTTTACTGGTATTACATTCAGTCCTGATAAAAAACTCGCTGTTATCACTTTTAAAGACGGAACAGCAAGATTGTGGAATATTGAAGGTGAAAAGCTGGCAGATTTTGGTCATGTGGATGGAAATAAGAGTATAGTATTTAACGCCGTGTGCAACTTTCTCTCAAACCTAACCCCCAACCCCTTCCCTTGTAGGGAAGGGGAGCAAGATTCAAAGCCTCTCTCCGCTTCGGGGAGAGGTTTGGAGAGGGGTTTCAAGAATAAGTTGCACATCGCGTTATTTAGTCCTGATAGTAAATTCATCGCTACAATTAGTAAAAATAAAACTATACGCTTGTGGAATTTACAAGGTCAAGAGCTAACAACTTTCAACAGTCCTGAAGGCCAAGTTACAGACTTAGTGTTTAGCCCTGATGGTCAACTCATCACTACTACAAGTGGAGATAAAACTATACGCTTGTGGAATTTACAAGGTCAAGAGCTAACAACTTTCAACAGTCCTGGAGGCCAAATTACAAACTTAATGTTTAGCCCTGATAGTAAACTCATCACTACTACAAGTGGAGATAAAACTATACGCTTGTGGAATTTACAAGGTCAGGAGCTAACAACTTTCAACAGTCCTGAAGGCCAAGTTACAAACTTAGTGTTTAGCCCTAATAGTAAACTCATTGCTACTACCAGTGAAGATAAAACTATACGCTTGTGGAATTTACAAGGTCAGGAGCTAACAACTTTCAACAGTCCTGAAGGCCAAGTTACAAACTTAGCATTTAGCTCCAATGGTAAACTCATCGCTACTACCAGTGAAAATAAAACTATACGCTTGTGGGATTTACAGGGCAATAATATTGCTGAATTTCCACATGGGAATACTGGAAAAAATCGCCTTCAGCTTGAAGGAATTGATAAACATTAGATAAATATTATATACATGAAAAAATAAGTTTAAGAATAATTTAAGTATATTCAAGACTTTATTGTCTAAAATAGAACAAAAAATTTATTAATGTGGTGAGTACTGATGAAATCAACAGTATTATTAATTGCAATGTTTGTAATTAATACATTAAAAAGACATGGCTGTTGTAATTGAGGTGCTTTTCACACAGCAGATTCAGAGGAGTATTGCCATATTGCATTGCAGATGGCTAAATACAAACGCAATAATTTTTGTCAAATTTTAAATATGTTCAAATGTTTGCTCCGTTTACTGACTAACCTCATAATGTAATACGGTTCAGTTAAGAGAATAGTAGGTTGGGTGTAGCGATAGCGTAACCCAACAAAGCCTTGAAAATGTTGGGTTCCGTTCCTCCACCCAACCTACACCAGTCTAAGTTGTTGCCTTAACTGAACTGTATTGACATATAAACTAGAAACACAAGAGTATTGGATAGTTCGAGATAAAGCAAGAAAGGCACTAGGAAAAATTGCAGAATTTCAGATAAATAAGTCTTATGATGTACAACTTATATTACTTGAATTTATTTCAAATTGGTTAAAGGAGAACTGTCTCAACAATCTACATCTAAGCCTTCCGTTACTTCAGTGTATGTTAAAAATAGACTTCCATAGTGCTGAAATTAATCCAATTCAGGTAGGGAGTATTGTTATTTACCGGGGCGATCTAATAATATCAGACACCTTAAAACAAATTCGTGAACATTCTTTAGGGATATTATACACGGCATATCAGCAGGCACAAGATTTACCGACTAGGCTACAAATTGTTCAAGTTCTGTGCAATGGAGCAACACCTTATTTAAGCTCAAGAGAGCAAGTTTCTACCAAAACTAGAAATCAATTATGTTCTGATTGTGCAAAAACAGCAGATTTCTTCTCAAACTCTGTTATGAAAAATGCAGAATTACCTATTTTAGACAAACTAGCAGAATGGTCAATTCAAGCGAAAAAATTTCATAAATATCAGTCAGCAGAACTAGATATTTTACAACAGAACCTGAAAGACCATAAAACTTATCAACTTTACCGACTTCTTGTTGGTAGATACAGATTAGATGATGAAGAAAATCAAATTAATTTACAACATTTCGATGGGAAGCACGCAGAAACAAAATGGCAACAAGCACAAGAGCAAAAACAACAAAAGATTAATGAATATGTTCAATCAATTTCAACATTAAACCTAGAGAAATTTATCCAAGAATTAGACACTATAGCTAACCAAACTTTAAGCATCGGCAAAAATAACACCTTTGGACTCAATAATTTACTGAGGATACTTGGAGAAACATAAACTGAAATAGCTCAAAGTTTTATAGACAAAGTAATAACTAATACTAACAGTTTAAAACACCATCTTGGTTTTGTTTTAGCTGGAATGCGTTTGAGCAACCAAGAATTAGCTAGAACATACATAATGTCATGGATCAAACTAGATGATACCGTTCTTTGGGTAGTGATCGCCATTAGTTATCGCTACATTGATTGGAGTCAACCTCAGTTAAAAGAAGAATGGCATATTATTAGACAACTTGTAGCAAAAGAATATCCTGTACTAGATCCGGCAATATTCTGGAGCTTACAGCAACTCGCACCATATAATTCAGATTTAGTTGTATTTTATAACTTAAGCCGAGAGATTATTTTGCGTACACAAAATGAGGATATTAAATCATATATTTATTGTGCTATAAACTCTACTCCTGATGTAGTAGAAGGGGCGATGTCTAATTTTTATAAGAAACGTATTGAAGAAATCTCACATTGGTTAACAGATGATAATATTCATGTCAAATTATTCGCTAGACAGATTATTCAATATCTTCAAATAAATATTGAAAGTGAGGAAGGTATAGAAAATCTCAGAGAACGCAATTGGTAATTTGTTGGCAATCAAACAACTAGAGCAATTTATGAAAATAGTTTCTACAATAGTTAAGATAACTTAATTATTGACTAGATTTTTGGAATGAAATATTTTATTGCTATACGAGAATTTACTATTTTAATTAAAACTAATGACATCCCCTGAAGAGTTAAACCCTATACTAGAGCGTATAGTGAAACACCAGCATACTGAAAGTGATATCTCACTTCTACGACAGTGGCTCAGTAATGGTAGTCAGATTGTCTCACAGCAAGGCAAATATGCTGTTAATCTGGGACAAGGACAGGAAATTCACATAGGCGATCGCATTTACCAGGGTACGGATGCCGAAACAATTCGCCAAATAGTTCGCAATATTGTTCAAGAACTGCAACAATCTACATCTACAGAACCGAAATCTCTAGGCGCAGAATTGATTACTACTTTAAATAATGCGAAGTTTCAGGGGAAAGAAGGTGAGCAAGGTGGTACGGGAAGTTTTTATCACTATGAGATTTACCTGGATGCTTTAAGGCTTGAAAATGAACAAAACAAAGATAACTATCAAGAATATGCTCTAAGCGGTAATTGGTCATCCTTTGTTTATAAATATGTTTATGTTTTTAACAAGGTGGTTGATACACCTTGGGGACATAACAAAAAACCTTATGGTCGCTTTCAGGTTGTAGTTAAAAGCATCAATGGAGTTGTGGAAGGTATTCGGGTTAAAGCTGATAGATATAACGATAATGCAAATAACTATGCAGCTAATAAAGTGGAACAGTTAATTGAGTCCAAAATAAAGGAGATAACCCGAAAAAATTAAAGATTAAGCTATAGATTATTTTATTTATATACTAAATGTTTATCAAAATTGCGTGTGGAGTAATAGTGTGGCTGATAAAGATAATTTGAATGACATTATTGAGCGTATCCTTAGAGGAAGTCAGACTGATGCAGATATTGAAAAACTGCGGCGATCGCTCAAAATAGTTGAGGGTGTATTGCAGTTAGTATCTCAAAATGGCGAGTTTAACACTAACATTGGGCAGATAACTGGGGGAGATATTCATCTAGGCGATCGCACTTACCAAGGTGCAGATGCCGCAACAATTCAGCAAATAGTTCGCAATATCTTTCAAGAAACTAAAGCGACCCAACGTCCTATAAAGGAAGAGTCATTACTAGATAATGTCAAAAAAGAAGTTAAAGGTCGCTTAACAAAATCTTTATTTGTAGAGAATGCCAAGCCAATTAATTTGAAAAAATAACTACAGCCAGAATTAGTCAACTGCCCTTGGAATTTGGATATCAAAATCGGTTTTAATAGTAATCAATTTACTTCCGATGAACCTCAAATTATAGATGTATTCAATCATGATGAAATTGGAGGTAAATTATTAATTATTGGAGAGCCTGGCTCTGGAAAAACAACAACTTTATTGGAATTAGCACAAATTCTAGTTACTCTTGCAGAAGAGCAGCATTTAAAACCGATACCTGTACTTCTAAATTTAGCCTCTTGGCAAAATCCACGACAACCCTTTCGTCAGTGGATAATAGTAGAACTTAGTATGAAATATGGACAATCATCTCAAACTATCGAACAATGGTTGAATGAACAAAAGCTGCTACCTTTATTAGATGGTTTAGATGAGTTGGAATCATCTCTTTATCAGGACTGTATTCGAGGAATTAATATATTTTTGAGTGAAGTTAATCGACCACCATCTTTGATAGTATGTACTCGCAAAGAAGAGTATATTAATGCCAAAATCAAACTAAAGCTAAATGGGGCTGTTTGTCTTCTTCCACTTAGTGACGACCAAATTCAAAACTACTTACAACAGATTCAAAATTTCCCTCATTCACATACTCTTATTCAAGACACTATTTTGATGGATCTAATTCGTATCCCATTATTTTTAAATCTTGCTATTGTAACTTGTCAAGAAATTTCTCTTGAAAAATGGCAAAAAATAGACTCGTCAGAAGAACGTCTTCAGTATCTTTGGAATACATACATTTATAAAAGGTTAATCGATGACAATAACGCTAAAAGCAAGAAAATTAGAGTATGGCTCACATGGATAGCTCAACAGTTAGCTCAAGAATCTAAGTTTGATTTTGTAATCGCGCAACTCCAACCCAGTAAAACTTTGTATGGGAATCAAAAAAATATATATATTTTAATTTTGTTTATAATCATTTCATCAATAGTTGAAATATGTATTCACATAAATAATGGTTTAGAAATAAAACTCATTAAAAATGAAATTCCTCAGTTAATAATGCTAATCAATGACATAATGCCACAGTTAATTATAGCTATTTTAGTAGTAAGTTTTTCTTTAGCCTTTAGTTATTTCATTAAACCATTAATGCTATTTTTATTAAAAATCATTAAATTTATATTTAGTAGATTTAGTAATTTACTGGGCATTTTTAACTCAATTATTTATCTCCCCTTATCTATTTCGATTTTTATTATTTTTATTTATAAAATCTCCTCTTTGGCTGGCTTATTAGTTTTATATTTTTTGATTCTTTTGCCATTTAATATTTTGCCATTTAATTATAACTATGAATCCTTCGATTTACTTCATTGGTTAGCTTTCCCAGTAAAATTTTTTAAAAATATAACTATATTAATAGCTATCACAGCAATTGCATTTTGTTTAGCCCTACCAATATTTTTTGCTTTTTTTCTTTTGTCTATACTTGTAAGCGTGGGATTAATAATAGTTTTTATCAATGTTATACAACCAATTGAAAAGTTAATTGTCTCGTAAAAAATAGCAATAACATCAATTACTATTGCAGTAATTGTATGTCTAATTTCAGTAACATACTGTACACTAAAGGTTACTCTTATTTCAATTTTATTTTTATTAGCTATTACAGTAAATCAATTTTTTTTAGTTTCGTCAGGACTAGCTTTTATGGGTAGATTAGCGTGGAGCTTGCCTTGCGGTTTTATACTACCTCATTTCTTTTTAATCTCTTTACTAATATATTCGTCAATAATCAACTATTATTTAGGAAATATTGTTTCAATTTGGTATTTTGGAAGCATTAGTGGACTAATCTTTGGACAAATTATCCAAACTATTTTAATAACAATAACATTTCGTGGTTCAGCCACCTTAAGTCCAGAAAAAAGTAATCACTCAAATCAGGGAATCCGAAACTCTTTTGTAAATGCGAGTGTTATTGGAATTGCAAGTGGTTTAATGATTGGAGTAATTAGTGGCTATACAAAAGGTATAAGTTTTGGTTTAATTTTTTGGTTAATCAGTGGAGGTGCTGCTTGTATTCAACATTTCATACTGCGTCTCGTTCTTTACTGCAATGGTTATATCCCTTGGAATTATAGTAAATTCCTTAACTATGCTACTGAACGAACTATACTTCAACGGGTAGGTGGCTCATACCGATTTATTCATTCACTTTTACAGGAACACTTTGTTAATATGTCATTTAACACTAATAATCAACAATAAAATCAAATTAAAAAATTATGAATACTGCGGATAAAACAAATTCTATTCTCAAACGCATTGCTGAGAACAAGCAAACAGAAGCTGATATCCAATATCTCCGACAATTGCTTACAAGTGATGATAGCCAAAGCTTGAAACAACTAGGTAAGTATAATGTCAGTATTGGTAAGGGTAAGGACATTCACATTGGCGATAAAGTCTATTATCAAAACAATGATGAAGCTATTCAGGTATTGATTCAAGTTATTCGAGCCAGTCAAGAGAAACATAGTGAAGCTGAATATTTTAGAACAATAGAAGCTTGTAATAATCGTCAAGCCATAGAGCAATATTTTGAAAAGGTTTTGCAAAAATTACGGCAACAAGGGTGTTTGGAAATACGTCAAAATGTATTAAATACAGGTATATTATTTAACTATATTGCTAGGATCAAAGACTTTAAGGCAGGATTTAGAATGCGAAGTGAAGCCTTATTTATGTTCTCTGAGTTTGCCAGCCTAAGAATAACAACTTTGCAGCAATTCTCGGCTCAATCAATGGTATGGGCTAGAGAAGAAATTAGCCCAGGTACACCAAGACAAGGCTTCTTTAATTTCAGAGTACCAACTCACTTTTGTTTTGCCATCGCCTTAGTAGATGAACTTGATATGGAAACCAAAAAAGCCATCCAAACAACTAACCCATTTGATTTTAGAGTAGATATGCTTTGGTATGAAATCCCAGTGGTTTACGAACTAAACCAGCAGCAGTTGTACTTCTACAAACCCAGAAGCATTTGGGAACAATTTAAAGGCGAAATTGTCTGGAAAAAATTGCAAGGAGTTATTGAGCAAATTTTAAGTGGTTAATATGGCATAACAATTTCAGTTGGCAAAACTGGAAATGGAAATTGCTCGTCTGCGTAAAATCGTGCCATTGACTAGGCTACCTCATTTTGAGTGTCACAGATATTATCCTTTGATAATCTTGTCAGGCTACATTTACAATTTTATATCTCACCCAAGAGTTAACCGCGATTATTAACCAAATTACTAATACATTGTTCACAAGTATTCAATGACACCTGATAAACACCTCCAGCAAATTCTGAATCGGGCTGAACAGGGACAACAAACCGATGAAGATATATCATTTTTACGTCAGAAACTTTTGACTGGCGATCGCCAAATCGTATCGCAACTAGGTAAATACAATGTCAACATTGGTGAAGGTAGAGACATCCATATAGGCGATCGCATTTACCAAACCTGGGATGAACAAGCCATCCAAGCTTTAGTTCAAGCCATTCAAAAAGTAACTTGGCGATGTGTCGCTAGTTTAACAGAGAATGATTACACTCAAGTGGAAAATCAATCCACTGGAATTCCGATTATAGATAAACTAGCCAAAAATTTAACTGATTTTTCTCAACAATCTGTCATGCGTTATGGATTAAAACTAGCTTTTAGTCCTCATCAAGAGTATTTTATTAGTAGTGGCAATCAAGTTATTAAACGTTGGCAGACAAACACACGAGAAAGACTACAAGAAATTTCTGTTCCCTTTTCTGCAACAGGCGTTTTTGATTTATGGTTTACATCTGTAGCCATTAGTTCAGATGCTCAATTAATTGCTGCTTGTAAAGCCTATCAAATATACATTTGGCGTTTAGGTTCATCAAATCCGCTTCATACATTTGGTAAAACTCTTTTAAGTAATTTTTTAGATGTTTTTGGTTTTGATTCAGTCGCTTTTAGTCCTAATAACAAAATATTAGCCGCCAATGATAATCATGATATTAAATTGTGGGATGTAGAAAGTGGTGAAGAAATTGCTAAATTATCTGGGCATTCTGATAAAGTCACCTGTGTTGCTTTTAACCCAAAAAACGGACGAATTCTTGCTAGTTGTAGCTACGATAAAACTATCAAACTATGGGATATAGATAGTAAAAGATGTTTAGGTACACTTACAGCACATCGAGACGCTATTTATACGCTAACATTTAGCCCAGATGGAGAAATATTGGCTAGTGGCAGCAATGACAATAAGATTAAACTTTGGTATTTAAATACTAGAGAAACCCCTCAGACTCTCCAACAACATTCAGATGCCGTTACTTGTCTTGTATTTAGTCCAGACGGTAAAACTTTAGTGAGTGGAAGTAATGATGAAACAATTGTAGAGTGGAAAATTACTGAAAAAGAATTTCAAATTTTCCCTGAACGACATCGCAGAGGTGTGACATCAATTGCAATTAGCCCAGATGGAGAAACACTAATTAGCGGAGGAAGAGATCAGACCATTAAAGTTTGGCGAAGATAAAATCAGGTAATGTTTACAACAGTAATATAAAGAAGCTACTCAGTTACGATCGCCATCTCAACCAAAATAAAAATTGACTGCTTGAACCATAATCAAAATGACCACCCCTGAAGAATTAAACGCCATACTTGAGCGCATCATTAAAAAACAGCAGACTGAAACTGACATAACATTTCTGCGACAATGGCTCACTGGTATTGGTCAGATTGTCTCTCAACAAAGTAAATATGCAGTCAACCTGGGACAAGGACAGGATATTCACGTAGGCGATACCTTCGGTGGGCTTTGCCTACGCACTTACCAAGGCGCAGACGCAGAATTAATTCGAGAAATAATTCGGTCTCTCCTTGAGGAACTAAAAGCTACTGGTCAATTTGCCCCATTTAAAGAGCAGAATCAGCAGTCTGTTGATGAACTGGTGCAACAAGTGCGATCGCGCATTCATGATGATATTCAGCGATTACATAGCACAATACCACTATGGGGTGTAGATCACTGGGTTCCTTTAGGTGATTTGTTTGTGGATGTGAACATCCTAGAGGAACTGAGCAGTAGCCGTAAGTCAGAACTCGATGACCTGTGGCAAGATTTTACAACTGGGATGGAGAGATATTCAGGCGATCGCAGTTTGGATCGCATTGGTTTAGGTAAAGAGCGACAAAGGGTTTCAGGACTAGAGGTACTGGCGAAAAATACAAATCTCATGGTGGTGGGTAAACCAGGTTCAGGGAAGACCACTTATTTGCAACGAGTAGTTACCGAGTGCAACGCTGGCAATTTACAAGCGCACCGAATCCCAGCCTTAATTAAATTACGAGAGTTTGTAGAGGATGGACGTAAGTTTGCCTATTCGCTGGAGCGTTATTTTGAGCAGTCCTGGCAGTTATCAAATACAGACATTAATTTGATTTTCTATCAAGGTCGAGCATTAGTTTTGCTAGACGGATTAGATGAAGTAACAGGGGAAGATGGTAAGAACATCACCAAGCAAATTAAGCAGTTTGCTCGTTCTTATCCGCAGGTGCAGGTAATTGTGACCTGTCGGACGCAAAGCCAAGAATCGCGTTTTGAGCGTTTTGATTATGTAGAAGTAGCAGATTTTAATCAAGCCCAGGTGCAATCTTTTTCTGAGCATTGGTTTAAGGCAGTTATTGGGGATGACTCAGCAGGATTAGCGCGATCGCAGGAGTTTCTAGATCAGCTTTTTCTAGATGCAAATAAACCGATTCGGGATTTAGCGATTACACCAATTTTGCTGAGTTTGACTTGTGCTGTGTTTCACCAAACTGGCAAGTTCTACTCAAAGCGTTCCAAGCTTTATGAGGAAGGGTTAGAGCTACTACTAGAGCAGTGGGACAAGTCACGGGAGATTGAGCGAGATGAGATTTACCGAGATTTATTACCAGAACGAAAGCTAGAGTTACTTAGTTATCTGGCAGTGAAAAAGTTTGAGCAGCCGCAGTATGTTTTATTTGAGCAGGTGGAAATTGAGGGTTACATAGCAGAGTTTTTGGGAATTAGGTTGCGGGATAGTCGAGCAGTGTTGAGGGCGATCGAATCTCAGCATGGGTTGTTGATTGAGAGGGCGCAGAAAGTTTGGTCGTTTTCGCACTTAACGTTTCAAGAGTATTTGGTTGCACAGTGGTTTTGCAAACATGAAAGTTTAACGAGATTGGCTAAATTCATTAGGGAAATGCGTTGGCATCATGTTTTACGATTAGCCTTTGAAAAAGCAGAAATGACAGATCATTATGTAAAAATGATAGCTCAAGAAATTAATTGTATCGGTGTAAATAATAGTAATTTTCAAAACCTATTAGAGTGGATTCATCATTTATCAACTGCATTCAAGAATATCTATCCACCTCTAGCTGTAAGAGTCTTTTATATTTCTCTAGTCGAGGACGTTTTTGCAAAAAGATATCACGATACCAATCTTTCTATCCAACGCCTTAATGCTTTTAAATTTGGATTAAAACTCAAATATTCTCAGGCACTACAGTTGGTACATTTATTTGATGATAAATATGGTAGGGAATTTCAAGAAGGAAATATGATGTGGAGAGAAAGTGAAGGATTGGCTGATGATGATTGGACAATGGATGGGACTATACCTCTAGGTAGAGTATACGAGTTTTATGATTATATGTTTGAAGAATTTGATGAAATTAATAACCCACAATGGTGGAGTAGTTCGCTTGCTAGAAAGAAGGGATATGCTAATGAAGCTATAGAAATCGACAAATTGCTCCGATTATATATGATATGTATTAATTTATTATCGGATTTTTTGCTTAGTGATAAGAGTAGAAAAGAGATTGAGACAATATTGCTCCTACCGATCGCCGAAATTAAAAAACGCAAACGTGAAACAGCCGAATAGAGCAATAAACTCATGACTTGTATGAATTTTAGGCTACATCATTAGAAGGAAGTTTAGGAATTTGATTGTAAACTTCTGAATTTTCTTCAATGGCTTGACGTAAATCATATTGTGTCTGTAAATTTAACCAAAACTGGGCAGTGTTGCCAAAATAGTGGGCTAGACGCAAAGCTGTATCAGCCGTAATACTCCGTTTTCCAGATAAAATTTCACTAATTCGTGTCTGAGCTACACCTATATCTTTGCTTAATCGATAAACTGTAATGTTCAACGGTTCTAAAAATTCAAGTTGTAGGATTTCGCCTGGATGAATGTTTGGCAAACGGTTGTTATTCATCATGATTTTTATATTTAGTGATAATCGACTGTTGCGTCTATGCTTACAATTTAACCGTAAGCTTATCCTCTGAATCTTTTCGAGCGTGGTTAAGATGACTGACGTGAACCCCGACATCACTGGAACTATTACGATTGCAGTGGAGCCTCAAGACAATGGACATTATATTTGTCAGTTATCATCATCTCTGAGCGATTCTCCTAGAGAAAGTTTAGAATGCTACGGTCAAAGCAAAGAACACGCGATCGCGATCGCCTTAGAACAACTAGCCGATGAGTATCGCCGAATAGCAGAAGAACGACAAAATATAGCTTGGGACACCGTGGAGCGATCGGACTCTGGAAAGCCAATTACCAAGCATTACCATGTAATTCTGCACTACGAGCGCATTGCAGAGGAAGAATCGAAATTTGAGGCAATGCACAATACCATTATGGGAAATACTGTGGTAGAGAATGCCAATATCACCGTGATTGAGATTGATCCAGATATACCAATTGAGCCATTAACGCGATCTTGGGATTGAAATCAACGAAATATAACGGTTTTTTAAGACTTTAGTGCTATTGCGATCGCCAAAGCTTGGGCATAGTTGATCACCCACTCAATTCCTACCTCATCTTTTGTCTGTAAATCAAGCTTTGTGATTCAAGCGAGAAGAATTTATCAATCTCAGCATAGTCATTTAAGTCGCCCAGATAAAAGTATCCACAACTCAACTACTGAACTTGTTATTTAACTAGCTCAACTGTTTTATAACCAGACGAACCCATAGAATCCTGATTCTGCCGTTGCTGGCGGATTGTTGCTAAATGCTCTAATGCTTGATTTAGCCCTCTTAAAATGTGTCGCTCATATCGAGCTAATTTATCTGTATCTGAAGGCAAAGCTAATGATTTTTGGTGTTCCTGCCTGATTTGTGCCTGCAAACTTTTTAGTTCTGCACTTCCACCTCTGTCATTTCCTGAATCAATAAGTGATTGCAGCTCATCGGGAAATTTAAAGACTTTTCCCGCATTGCTAAAGCCTTCATCCTTGCTGTTTGTGCTTGCTCTAGAACTTTATTAGCGATCGCGTTCTAAATAAAAACACAACTGTCATTTTTCAGATATGGTTATATGGGTATAAGGATGTAAGTATTCAGAACCCTTATACCCCATACCCTTTCACCCCCACACCCAATCCCCACAGACAATTGTGGTGCGTCACTATTGTATATTTTTAGTACAAAAATACTGCGAAAAGAACTGTCTTATAAATAAAGAAAACCCTCGTAAGTCTTAGCTCACAAGGGTTTCGCTTTTTAAGCGGGCGGCGGGAATCGAACCCGCATTAATAGCTTGGAAGGCTATAGTTTTACCACTAAACTACGCCCGCAAACAGAGGCTTCTATTCAATATAAACACAGTTCGTATACAAATAATACACAAGTACTGCTTATTTAGGCTTTGTTTTACCTGTGTTTATTAATGAACTTGTATAAGTATAACAAGAAAAGTATCGCAACTACAACCCCTACTGGAAAATCTTATAAAGGAAGCATCACAGTAGAGTCAACCAATGGTAGATTGAGATTTAGAGTAGCAGGGCAGCTTTACACAGTAACTTTAGGTACATAGTATTTTTCATCCTAAATGAAATACGGCCAAGAATTATTAACCACAGATAAACGCAGATACACGCAGATAGCAATAGATAAATTTGTATCTTAGTAGACTAGAAAACGCTAGATAATCTGGCCATGTTTTTCAACAGATAAATTAACTATGTTCTATGAATTAAATATCTCGTCAGGACAATCTTAATATATTCCAATTTCTTCAGCTACTTAAATAAATAATGTATATAGAACTACAAAAGAAATTATTTAATTCAGTGCTAAAATTGATATATCATACAAAAACTATTAGATGATATTTGAAAACCATCAAGTATTTTGCTTGATTTTCTTAGTATAAGTATCCTAAATGAGACTCAAACAAATCTATTTCGTGTTCCCTGTTTCCAGTTACCTGTCTTTGTGAATTAGTTTGTCAATCAAATAGGACTAGTCTATGTCAATAGTTATCAGTTAGCCAGGCTTTGTAGCAATTTTTTGGGGAAAGACTTAACTGAAGAATTATCGATGAAAGTAAATTCTCAATCAATTGCCAACAAGTAGTCTAGATATAGGCGTATATTAAATTACTAAGTAAATTCGCTAATACTTTTCAAATAACCTCTAAGAAGCAACTCTCAAAGCACAAGCATCTTTGTGTGAAATAAATCTCAATAATTAGCTATTTGAGTAAATGCGAGTGCAAGAAATCAAAAAACATAACACCACAATTTTTAGCTTGAACGTTCTGGCTTTTTTTGCAGCATTTGTCCAATCTACACGCGGTTTATGGCGCTATGGACAAACAGTATTAGGTATTATTTTCCGTCATCCTATTACTGGTACAAGTATTATTCCGATATTACCTGACGGTCGAATTGTCTTAATTCGACGGCGAGATAATGGTCTTTGGTCATTACCAGGGGGAATGGTGGACTGGGGAGAAGATATCCCGAATACAGTCCGCCGAGAATTAATAGAGGAAACAGGACTGGAATTAGTAGAAATTAAACGTTTAGTAGGTGTTTATTCTGCACCAGATAGAGATCCTCGCATTCATTCGATTTGCGTTGTGGTGGAAGCCGAAGTTAAAGGAAAAATGGAAATTCAAGATACTTTAGAAGTTATGGAAATCCAAGCTTTTTTTCCGAGTGCTTTACCTAAAGGCCCAATGTCTCATGACCATTCTCGACAGCTACAGGACTACTTAAACGGCTTGACAACGCTGGCGTAACAATACTTTAGATTTTCTCTGGGAGTTTTAATTACAAAATCCAATATAAAAACTACAATCTACTATGATGTAATTTTTATATATAAGATGGATACACTATTACGTAACTCCCGCAGAAAGCTCTCTCAAGGATTGTTATTTTGGAGCGAGGCTGGTCAAGGTATTCCGGTGGTTTTGTTACATGGTGCTTGGAACGATAGTAGTCAGTGGTCATCTGTAATGGAAAAACTGGCGAAGAATTTCCATTGCTTTGCACCAGACTTGATAGGCTTTGGGGAGTCTGATAAGCCAAATATTCATCACTCAATAGATTTACAAGTAGAGTCGATCGCGGAACTACTGCAAGCCTTAAGACTGGAAAGAGTATACTTAGTAGGTCATTCTCTGGGAGGTTGGATTGCAGCGAGTTATGCTTTGAAATATCCAGAACAGGTAGAAGGTTTAGTGCTGTTAGCACCAGAAGGTGTAGAAGTTGAGAAACAAGAAAAACGTTGGCAACAACGGCGTAAATTATTAGAATTTTCTCCGTTATTAGTGAAATTTTTCAAATTTATCAGACCAATCACTAAAATATTCGGTTGGCACGAAAAAATCGAGCAAGACCTAAAGCAACGTCAACATTTACTAAAATATCCCGCCGCTTGTCAGTTATTATTTCAAAGGCAGACAGCAGAAATTAAAGCAGAGTTACTGCAAGATAAATTGCATTTAATTGAAGTTCCTGTGTTAATTTTACAAGGCGGACAAGATACTTCTGATGCTGTATTTCAAAGCCAAACTTATAAACAATTAATTTCCCAAGTTGATTTTAAATTAGTGGCTCATGCTGGCAATGATTTACCAGAAGAGTGTGCCGGCATTGTAGCGGAAGAGATTCATGATTTTATTAAACATATATGATTTTTGAAATGCACGTAGTAGGATGTGTTAGCGACAGCATAGCACGTCTAACGTAAAGCTTTTGGTGCGTTACTATCATTTGTCATTGGTAAGAGTTTCAAGCCTCTTGATGTTGTGTAAATGACTTACTTATTCAGGGTTTGTTGCCAATCAGCTACAGATATTCCTTCACTTTCAAACCGCGATATATGTTTTAAGTTTGTTGTGACAACTGTAACCTGATCAAAAATTTTTAGTTGCAAAATGGCTTGAGCAGCAAGAATTACATCTCCATCTAAGCTGTCATTACTGGCTGTGGGTTGACCTTGGTTTCTTACCCAAGCCCATAATTCGGCTGCTTTTATCATCGTTTCATGCGTTAGTGGTATTAGACAAATTTTGCTAAGTTGGTTGAGGCGCTCTATACTTTTTTGCTTTCCTTGTCTTAAAAGTTCACGTCGTAGCTCATAATCAGCTATTTCAGGAACACGTATAAGAGTTTCATCTTTTTGTAATGACTTTAACCATTGTTGGATTTTTGGATCTATCTTTGGATGCGTTACTTGACTCAATGGATTAGTATCCAACAAAATAACTCTACCCATGTGAGTTTTTATAATGATAGTTGATTGCGGTTCAAAGCTGGCTCAATAGATGAATAAGTTTCTTCATCGTAATCTGATTCATCGGCCATCCATTCATCAACTAAATCTATCACCGCTTCTAAAGAATTATCCTGATTTGATTGTGATTCTAAAAATTTGCCTATTAAAGATTCATTCAGCTTACTATGTTCTCTAGCAGAGGCGTATATTATATGACCTTTGAGACTGGATGATGTAGTTATAGGAGGAAACGAGACAACTACATCTAAGTCTCTCGTTGTACTGGAAAGAGATGTTTTCCTCTGATAGCTCCCAGAAAGAGGGTATAATTGAAACGAAGATTTTTCCTCAATCAAAGTATCAACTTTGGCTTTAAGTACTAGCAATTCTGCTAAAGTCAAATTATCTAAATTTTGCATGATTTCATAGATGTGTGTGGCTTTAGGCATATCTACGATTAGAAATAAGTATATGTTTCTATTTTAGCTTATAGTTGCTTTAGTATCTCTCAGTCAACCAATTATAGATTATCAACCGTTGCTATTCCCAAAAAAATTAAGTTTGGTTCTACAATCAAACGGGCTGTTATTTTTGGGTATAAAGTTTCCATATAGTTAAATAATAAGGTGCGATCGCCTCCTTTAATCACCACATTACTATTAGGATATAATTCCCACCAAGCTGTCATAAAATCTTTGATTCCAGCTAACAAGGTGTAGATAACACCACTTTGAATTGCATCTGGGGTATTTTGGGCAAACCTTGGCGGTAAAGATGTGAAAGTTTGCGTTTTTAACTGGGGTAACTGGCTGGTTTTTTGACCTAACGTTGCAAATTGTAAACCTAGCCCTGGCAAAATTGCACCGCCAACTAAATTCTGTTGACTATCTGCACCTGTAAAAGTGAGTGCGGTTCCAGCATCAATTACTAATATGGGAAATCCCAACTTTATCCCCGCACCCCACAAAGCCAAGGCGCGGTCAATTCCTAATGTGGGATAGGTATTTTTTAAAGGTACATTCTCTAAGGTAATTACTTTGACATTGGGGTAACTTTGCCAAAGTGCGGTTTGACTGGGAACAACAGAAGCAATTACCAGAGGAAGGGGACAAGGAAGGGTAAAAATCTTGGCGGGGAAATCATCTAAGGTTCGACCGTTACCTAACTGCTGTATAACTGAATCAGGTAGATAGTCTGTATTCCATGTACAGTCAAGGGTTTCGCCTACGAATAACCCCCAATGCAGTCGGGAATTACCTATCTCCAAAGCCAGCCAAGGTTTATGTATACGCGGTTTCACTCTTTTGATTTTTTTAAGATAACTATAGGTTTTTTAATAAAAATTTACATTTGAACCGTGTCAAAATAGAACAAGCGGAATAAATACTCATTGTGTTTGAGAGGGGATTTATGGTATCGCTCACCGAGAAAACGGAAAAAAGGTTGACAATACAGACTGAGGATATTTCTCAAGATACGACGGCAATTCGCTCTCTAGATTGGGATCGCGATCGCTTTGATATTGAGTTTGGTTTACAAAATGGTACTACCTACAACTCATTTTTGATTCGCGGTGAGCAGATTGCTTTAGTTGATACCTCCCATGAGAAGTTCCGTCATCTGTATTTTGATACGCTCACAGGATTGATTAATCCTCAAGATATCAATTATTTGATTGTCAGCCACACTGAGCCTGATCATAGCGGCTTAGTGAAAGATTTGTTACAAATAGCTCCAGAAATTACCGTTGTGGCTTCCAAAGTCGCAATTCAATTTTTGGAAGATTTAGTGCATCAGCCATTTAAACGGCAGATTGTTAAAAATGGCGATCGCTTAGATTTAGGTAACGGTCACGAGATAGAATTTGTAATTGCGCCTAATTTACATTGGCCGGACACAATCTTCAGCTTCGACCATCAAACCCAAACCCTGTTTACCTGCGATGCTTTCGGGATGCACTATTGTTCCGATGCTACTTTTGACGAAGACTTAAAAACTATTGAAGCTGATTTTAAATATTACTATGAATGCTTGATGGGGCCGAATTCGCGCTCGGTATTGTCTGCAATGAAGCGGATGGGGGAATTACCAGCGATTAAAATGATTGCGACAGGTCACGGGCCGTTACTCTATCACAACGTTGAGGAACTCACCCAACGTTACCGCAAATGGAGTCAGAACCAAGCGAAACCAGAAACTACCGTTGGTGTATTTTACGTTTCAGAATACGGTTATAGCGATCGCCTCGCCCAAGCAATTATCAACGGTATCAACAAAACCGATGTCGCTGTAGAAGTAGTAGATTTGGGTTCAGCCACAGATTTACAAGAATTGCGCGAACTAGTTGGGCGTTGTTCTGGATTAGTCATTGGTGCGCCGCCATCTGCTGGTGATACCATTGCTCAAGCCGCACTTAGTACTGTGTTAGGCTCGGCTAAAGATAAACAAGCCATTGGTATATTTGAAACCGGCGGCGGTAATGATGAGCCGACTTACCCCCTGTTGAACAAATTCCGGGCTTTAGGACTACATATCGCATTCCCAGTGATTCAACTTAGCGAAACACCCAGGGAAAATACTTATAAGCAGTGTGAAGAAGCAGGCACAGACTTAGGGCAGTGGGTAACGCGCGATCGCAGCATCAAAGCGATGAAAGCCCTGAGTGCAGACTTAGATAAAGCCTTGGGTAGACTCAGTGGCGGACTGTATATTATTACCGCCAAAAAAGGCGATGTCTCCAGCGCGATGTTAGCTTCCTGGGTAGCACAAGCCAGCTTTAAACCCTTGGGCTTTTCCATTGCAGTCGCTAAAGACCGGGCGATTGAATCCTTAATGCAAGTAGGCGATCGCTTTGTGTTAAACGTCTTAGAAGAAGGCAATTATCAAACACTCATGCGCCACTTCCTCAAACGGTTCGCCCCTGGTGCAGACCGCTTTGCAGGTGTGCGAACCCAAAGCGCCGAAGACGGTACACCCATCCTCGCCGACGCTTTAGCATATATGGAATGCGAAGTTGTTAGCCGGATGGACTGTGGCGACCACTGGGCGGTATACAGCACCGTCAATGGCGGCCGAGTTTCTAAACCGGAAGCACTGACAGCTGTGCATCATCGTAAGGTAGGAAATCACTACTAAAGACTTTTTAAAAGACGTTGCAGCGCAACGTCTTTTAAACTTTACCACTCAGCACTATATTCACTCGTTAGGGCTAGTACAGGTCGGCGGAAATAAAGATACCATTTCAAGTGAATGAAAAGCCTGTGATATGAGCTTTTTGACTTTTTACTTTTTACTTCCGCGTAGCGGTACTAGGTGCTTCCAAACATCCTCTTAGGAAAATTTGAAACTTTGAATGCCAGGTATAGTAATACCATTTTGGATTTTAGATTTTGGATTTTGGATTGGGAAATTGCTTACTGGCGAGCTTTTCAGTAACCCATTTGTCGCAATCATTTTTCAAATTGGTATAACACCTTTCCTCCTGCTATAACAGCCTACTACCTCAATCTGGCGTGGGCTGCCAAAATAATTCTTTCTGTTTCTTCCCAACCAATACATTTATCAGTTACAGAAACACCATACTTTAATTCTTCTGGTTTGCAATTTAATGGTTGATTGCCTTCATATAAATGCGATTCCAGCATCATCCCCACAATAGATGTATTGCCATCAATAATTTGCTGAATTACATCTTCAAATACCTGAGATTGCAATCGGTAATCTTTATTGGTATTGCCATGACTACAGTCAATCACGATTCTTGGTGGTAAATCAGAATCTTTTAATTTTTGTTCTACTAATTTGACATTAGCTGCATCGTAATTAGGCTGGTTTCCACCCCTTAAAATCACATGACCGTAAGGATTACCCATAGTTTGAAAAACGCTAACTTGTCCTTTATTATTGATCCCTAGAAAGTTATGGGGACTTTTTGCTGAGTGCAGGGCATTTAAAGCCACTTGAATGTTACCATCCGTTCCATTTTTAAAACCTACAGGCATAGAAAGCCCGCTAGACATTTCCCGGTGCGTTTGTGATTCTGTGGTTCTCGCCCCAATAGCAGACCAGGTAATTAATTCACTAATATATTGGGGGATGATTGGGTCTAAGGCTTCAGTACCCGTAGGCAATTCTAATTCCGTAATTTTTAATAGCAAACTTCTAGCGGTTAATAAACCTTTTTCCACATGGAAAGAATCATCCATATCAGGGTCATTAATCAAACCTTTCCAACCTACTGTTGTTCTTGGTTTTTCAAAGTAAACTCTCATAACTAATAAGAGTTTATCTTTGACTTGCTCTGCTAAAACTTTTAATCTTTCGGCATATTCTATCGCTGCTTTGGTATCATGGATAGAACATGGCCCAACTACAATAAATTTTCTACTATCTTGAAAATCTAAAATGTTTTCTAGTTCTTGTCTATATTTTAATACTGTATGTTCTGCCGATTTCGTAATGGGCAATCTTGTCTTAACGTCGTGAGGCGTTAATAAGATATGGGAACTTTTAATGTTAGTATTAGATAATTTGTTGTGCATGTAGACGCTCTGGAGATTAGAATGCTCTCGTTACTTGAGAGAAAAGTAATATACACATTTTAAGTCAAAAGCACAATAATCTCTGCCTTGATTTTTATTTAAACAGACTTTATTCCTGAGTCTATTGATAGTTTAACTGTAATTGGTGGCGGGGAGAATTGGAGCGATCGCCCCAATTCTCCCCATTAATAAAAAAGGGGCAAATATCGCCCCGTTCACGTCTAACTCATGTCAGAGAATCTTGTTATTGCCAGACAAATACCTTAGCCTCATAAGGGCCAAGATCAGTCATAATCCCATTATCGCCAGCCTCTACATCATAATTGCCCGTCCACTCGTGCCAAGTACCGCCACAAGGGAAATTAGGAACGTGATAGCCAGCTAAAAAGTTTTCGGAAAAATTTGCTACCACAACTACACGGGAACCTTCATCATTCCATCGACTATAAGCCAACACTTTAGCTTCGTGATTTTCGTGGATGAAATCAATATTTGCTGTATACAAAGCATGGTTATTTTTGCGTAGATGAATCAAGCCTTTGTAGTAATTAAATAAACCACCGTTTAAATCATTACTTAGTAGTGTCCACTCAATTTTTGATGATTCTTGGGTTTTAGGTTTATATTCACCAAACTCTTGTCCCATCCATACCAAAGGTACACCCACAGCCGTCATCAAAATAGCTACACCTAATTTGATGCGTCTAAAAGCTTCTTCATCGAAAATATTCCGATTACCTAACTCAACCATTACCCGATTATGGTCATGGTTGGTGAGATAATTAACCACATTAGTCGCACCCATGAAACCTTGACGTTTCGGATCAATCACATCTTTGAGGTTTTCTAAATCAAAACTATCGCCGCAAATATGTGCTGTAACTGTGTGCATAAAGCTATCATGCCAACAACCATCCATTGGGCCATCAATATTAGTAATACTGGTTGTTTCTGGGATATGTTCAGCAACATTATAAAAAGGTTTCGCACCAGCAGTTTTTTTCGCTTCTTGAACTATCCAGTGCATAAAATCGTAATTGGCAATTTGTCTGGCTGCATCGTAGCGAATGCCATCTACATGATATTCTTCAATCCAAAAACGGACTGTATCGCCAATAAATTTACGGGCGGGATAAGTCTCTAAATTTTCATCGTAGAATTCATAATTAAATTCTGGCCCCCAGCTATTATCAGGGTCACGCGGTGCATGATGATACCAATAATCATGGTCTATTTGGGTTAAAGGGCTAGAAGATTCTGAGTGATTATAAATCCCATCCATAATCACCCGAATTCCTCGACTATGGCATTCGTCAACGAGTTGCTTTAATTCATTTGTAGAACCATAACTCGATTCAGGTGCAAAAAAATATCTTGGGTTATAACCCCAACTATAATTACCAGGATATTCTTTAACTGGTAGTAATTCAATAGCGTTAATTCCTAAATCACATAAATAATCTAACTTTTCAATAACGTGTTTATATTTCCCTCTCGCATCAGGGTCATCTTCACCACCAGAAAAATCACCAACGTGTAATTCATAAATCACTAGTTCATGGTCTGGCGGTAAAGGTTTATCATCATGATGCCAGACATAAGTATCAACAATTTTTTGTCCATCCTTAATACGAATTACACCATTATCTTTACCACCAATTTCGTCAACATCGGTTGCATAAGGGTCTGTAACATCTACCCATTGATCTGCTTCAAAAAACCACGATTTTGACTGCACACGGAATTTATATTTATAAACCCCATCTTCTAATTCTACAGTTGTACGGAAATAACCATCTTCTCCTTTTATCATTGGAATTTCTTGCCAATCAGAAAAAGAACCTATTAACGCAGCGCCTTCGTTATAAGGTGCAAATAAACTAAATTCAATGGGATTAGCCATAAAAAATTTTCAAGTATATAAAGCGAATATCAGTATTTTCGTAATAATTAATCAATTTGCAAATCGGTCTACAGAAATAATTCAATAATCCCTCCTCTATCTGTAGAGGGACTAGTTAATGTCTAAATGGGTGTTTTTTAGTGTTTAATTCCTATCAATGCTGAATATTTGGCTATTATCAGCTATCTACCATCATGCGATAGATTTTATTAAATATGTAAAATTAGTTTTGTATATATAAGATTTATATTTGATTTAGGAAATACAAGTAGCAAAAAATTGTAGGTTGGGTGTAACGCAGTGAAACCCAACATTTTTAGTATTTTGTTTGGTTACGCTTCGCTTCACTCAACCTACCTTTAATGGTATATCAAAATTTCCCAATGACTATAATTCGGGATTTTGTTGTCGCCAATAACTTAATAACCAATTGGCGGCTGTGGCTCGGCGTGTTTCTCTGGGTGTAAATTCCCCAATTTTGTAACCTTTAAATCCCAACTTTTCTTTAAGGCTTTGCTTGTATTCTGTGGGAATTGAACGTGTTAATTTCATGGTTGCGGGACGACTTGCGAGAAAGTTTGGTGGTTCTGGGTATTCATCTCGCCATTCTGGTAAAACTTCGTTGTTTTCCCATTGATCAGTTGTGGGGTTATAGCGATATCCCAAGTAATACCAAACTAATTGATTGACTGTTACATCATCAATTTGATCCTTGAGGATTCCCCAAATTGTATCAGGATTCAAAGGTGGTAAATTAGACATAAGCAAGGCAGAATTCAAACTTTAAAATTAGCAGATTGATAGATGCTAGTCTGTAATTAGAGATGCAGCCTTCTATAGATGACGGCAAGGTACAAACAATAATTTATCATTATCTTTACTTACTCTTACAGCGAGTATGGCTATTTCTATACTGCTAAAGTGGAGCTAGATGAATTTAAACACTATTGCAGAAAATGAACGCAGATAAATTTATCCTCTGGTAGATGAGGAAACGCTATTTTTTCCTAAAACAGTTATCGGCAAAAACTTGAGTGTGTAATTAAAATTTTGTTCTCGATTCACATAACAGGTAGACTGGAAAGCGTAAAGAATTGACCAGTTTATGCAAGATTCCACACAAGTACCACAAATAATTCGCGCCCATGTCTTAATTTCTGGCCGAGTTCAAGGAGTAGGCTATCGTTATGCAACAGTTGATACCGCCAGCCAGTTGGGTTTAACTGGTTGGGTACGAAATCTGCCTGATGGTAGGGTAGAGGCGGTATTTGAAGGCGTGCGGGAGGTTGTCGAGGAAATGATTCGCTGGTGTTATTCGGGGCCACCTGCGGCTGTGGTGCAAGGGGTGGTGACTGAGTATGAAGAACCAGAAGGCTTGCGGGGGTTTGAGGTTAAGTAGTTTGGGAAAGTGGGAATACGTGGGTATAAAGGTGTAAGGGTTGTGATATCAAATCGATATGAAGAAGCATATAATTAGCCTGCGTTCGGCTTTGCAGTTGCCGATAGGTTAGGCAGGCTTTGTTTGTATAGTCCTAGACTTCCAGTCTCTTGGGTTTATTCCAGAGTTACTGTATTCTTCCCTAGTTTTTTGAACCGTTTACACTCATACATTTTCATATCTGCAAGGGTGATGAGTTGGTCTAAGGGGAGGGGTTGATGAGGATCATAAGCTTGAAAACCCATACTCATCGACAGTTGAAATGGTCGGTTTTGGCGATGGTTGTATTCCTTAATGGCTGTTTGCAATCGCTGTTGAATCACTTCCGAACTGGGGTCTCGTCCTTGTAGCAGCACAACAAATTCATCACCTCCCAATCTGGCTAAAATGTCAGACTCACGAAAAGTATTTTTGAGTAAATCCGCCGCCGAGGTGATTGCATTATCACCCATTTCATGTCCTAAAGTATCATTAATGGTTTTGAGTCCATCCAAATCAATAAACAGTAAGCCAGTGGGAATTTGCGATCGCTGAATTTGTTTTAATTGCTGTTGTGCCAAAATCACAAAGCCACGCCGATTGTACAATCCTGTTAACTCATCTGTAATGGAAAGACGACGGATTTCGGCTTCTGCGGCTTTGCGATCGCTAATTTCTTGTTGGAGATGGGTATTAATTGCTGCTAAAGCCGCCGTGCGATCGCTGACTCGCTGTTCTAATTCTGCATACACTTGCACATTTTCCATTGCTACGGCTGTGGTATCTGCTAAAGCCTGTAATAACTTGACTTCTTCGGGGGTTGGCTGATGAAATTTTGCCCAATAAATACCGATAGCACCAATTGGATCAAATGTGCGAATTGGCACCATCACCATACTTTTCACAAAAGTAGGTTTATAAGCTACATGGGGAACCCGGAGATCATCATACACATCACTAATAACTGCTGGTTGACGGTTTAACATTGCCCAACCACCAAGACAGATATTCATCGGGAATCGCTGACCTTTCCACAAAGGAGCGATCGCATTTTCATCAACGTAATAGCAATAACCATTGTCTCGTAAAATAAAACTAGCTCCATCAGACCCAGTGATTTGCCGCGCTGCTACCCTCACAATTTCGATAACGCGCTCTAGAGTATGGGCGAGGGATAAATCTTGAACTACTACCAATAAGTTTTCCATTGCTCGTAAATATACCTGTGTCGAAGTATCTTTAATATCTAAGACCAGTGAACAATGTAGCGGTGATTCAACATTTTTAGTCATATATCCCTCAATAAGCCATTAAATGGATACTTCCCTTTGAGGATTATTCAGTATAATTTTGTAAAAAAATGTAATATGTAGATTTTTATTTTTCCAGCATCAGACCAGACACGGTATGATGCTCTGTGCATTTATGGTTAGCTTTGCAAAATAATGCTGGATTGGCTTTATCGTTACCCGACGCTCTACCCTGGTGTTTTACTCAAACGCTACAAACGGTTTTTTGCTGATGTGCAGCTTACTGATGGTCAAATCGTCACAGCCCATTGTCCCAACACAGGGCCGATGACTGGAGTTTCTACCCTTGGTAGTTTGGTGCAATTATCTCGCAGTGATAACCCTAACCGTAAACTGGCTTACACCCTAGAACTGATTCAAGTCTATGATCAGGAACCGACTTGGGTAGGTGTTAACACAGCTTTACCTAATCGCATTGTCAAACTAGCTTTAGCAAAATACTTATTTCCCGAATTAGGTGACTACAGCCAAATCAAAGGTGAAGTGGTTTATGGCGTAGATAAAAAAAGTCGTGTGGATTTTTTGTTAACAGGTAATGAGACAGAACGCCCGATATATTTAGAAGTTAAAAATACAACTTGGGCGCAAGGAACCTTAGCATTATTTCCTGATACAGAAACCACGAGAGGACAAAAACACCTGCGCGAATTAATGGCGCTGCTACCAACAAATCGGGCTGTGATGTTGTACTTTATCAACCGGGGTGATTGTACAGAGTTTGCCCCTGGTGATACCACAGATCCAGTATATGGTCAGTTATTGCGGCAAGCGATCGCCCTTGGTTTAGAAGTATTACCTTGTCGCTTTGATATTTCTCCCGAAGGTATCCGTTATTTAGGTTTGGCAAAACTCATCGTTTAAATTGAGAACTTACGTACCAAGATTATCTGTGAAAAATGGGTGTATGGGTGAAATCAAGTCAAAAGTCAAAAGTTAAAAGTCAAAAATTCTCTTAACTTTTGAATTTTGACTTCTCTGTAAGAGTGTAGATGTTTCAAATCTTTACCCCCTACACCCTGACACTCATTCTCAACAGACCACAGCCTGATTAAAGTTGGTGTGTAGCCAGAAAAGCTTCGACTTCTGCGGCTGTTGGTTGAGAAGCGATCGCACCTGGTTTAATCGTAGTTAATGCTCCCACCGCACTAGCATAAGTAACAATGCGTTTGGCGGTTTCTGCATCTTCTAGTTTTTTGATCCCATGCTGACTTAATTGGTGGATAAATCCCGCCAAAAAGCTATCTCCTGCGCCAGTGGTGTCAGCTACTTTCACCGGGAAAGAAGGTAATATTCCTTCGTTACCACTTAAGCAATAGGCGCAACCTTTATCACCATCAGTTATCAGCACCCCTTCCACAGAATCTAAACGGTAAGTAATGGCTCCTGCATCGGCGGTATCAAACAGCCATTCTGCTTCCTCTTTGGAGAGTTTGAGAAAGTCAATCCGCTTAAATGTATCTTGAATTTTTTGCCGCGCAATATTTTGGTCGTGCCAAAATACTGGTCGCCAGTTGACATCTAGCACAATTTTCAGGTCAAATTGTTCTGCTAAATCTAAAGCGCGATAAACTGCCTGTTCACTGTCAGGATAGGCTAATTCTAAAGTACCCAAAACCAGAAACTCTGCCTCTTGAAACAACGCAGTGGGTAATTGCTTGGCTTGTAGACGGGTGTCGGCAAATTCAGATGTATCATACTGACCGAAGCCAGCGAAACTGCGATCGCCTGCCAAATCTCGCACTACATACACCTGTCGCGTTGGCGCAGTCGGATGACGTTGCACACCCGTTATATCTACCCCAACTTCCTGGAGTAACTGAACCAGCTCATTCCCCGGTTCATCTTCACCTACAGAGCCAACAAATCCGGCGGAAGTTCCGAGTTTCACCAACGCACAGGCCACATTAGCTGGCGCTCCTCCAGGGTAAGGAGTCCAAGACTGTACCTCCTCCAACTTTAGCCCCAATTGATCGGCTAAACAATCAAACAGAATTTCACCAAGACACAAAACACGGGGATTGCTCATCTCACTTTAGATTTGCGATTTAGGTTGAGGAAGCAAAGAATAATCCTGACATCAGAATTTTTCTGCCTAAACCCAGAACTTTATATTCTGAGTTTTTCCTATTGACCCCTAACTTTTCAGTTCTTGTGAGGTCAGTATAAAATCTACAACAATCTTGTTGTTCTGTCGCCAGTCCTTCATAGAATTAAATAGCAATTTTTGTTACTCCTACTGAATATGTAGGCTTTAATATCAGCTTTTATTTACTCGTGATAATACTTAATAAAATCTTCAAAATAAGTGCTAAAAATAACACTTATTTTGTGATATGTAAATTTTCTCTTGAGTTAAACTTGAAAAAAATTATTGTCAATCGTATTACAGCTAACACTTCAAATCCCTACCAACAAAAGAATCTTCTAGAATTAAAGAGAGTGATTAAGTACATATACCAAGGGAGGATAGAATCAGTCATGGCTGGTGGCGAGTCCCAGACCCCTGTTACTCTGTCAGACAGAGAACTGCAAATTATCGACTTAGTGGCCGCTGGCTTAACTAACCAAGAGATTGCAGCAAAATTGGAAATTAGCAAGCGAACAGTTGATAACCACATCAGCAATATTCTCACCAAAACCCAAACAGAAAACCGGGTGGCACTTGTGCGCTGGGCTTTACAGTGGGGCAAGGTCTGTTTGGATGATGTGAATTGCTGTCCTCTGCCTAAGCAAAACGAATGAATTGCTAACACAGATGCGGTCAATGGCGTTTGGCAGATGCCATAAATCGCGTCTAATCTGGCGATAAATTTCATTTGGCGTGCAGCTACGACATTTTCATGGTTCACTGCTTGTTTTACTCCTCACGCATCTATTTCAGCGTGAACCTCTAGTTCTCGCTAGTATCAACATCAGGCAGAACAGATTACTGAGTTATTGGTTATCGTGCAGAATTTGTTACCGTTGAGTCAGTTTTTTCAAACTGGCTCAACGGTACATTTCACCATATTTAAAAAGATATTCATTCAGTCATCAATAAAAATTAGCAATAATCTTTGGCTGCAAGCGTTACATTTGTAAGAAATCTATCTTGCTCCATCAGTTTGGGGAGCAGTGTTGCTATGGAAACTTCTGCTTCTGTTCAAGGTGGCTCGTCTTCCTTTAACTTTTTTAACTTTGACTTTACTACACCGCAATCTACCCTAGATGCTGATTTAGTAAGGCAGCTATCATTTGTTCCTGGCTTGAAAGAAATTCTGATGCTGCGGCAAGTCCACGCCTTAGAACATGCTACAGTTTGGGTTTTGAGTGAAACCAAAAATGTTCATACTCCCCCAGGGAGACCCAATACAGTTCAACTTGATAACGAATTATTGGGTGGTTTATCTACAGATCAAGGATTTTATCTTTATGGTGAAGTTAATATTAGCAACTTGCGACGGGCGGTCAGCCAAGCCCTTTATCGGCTGACACATGGTGAATGGGATTTAGCAGTACATCCCCGTTGTGGTACAAATCTTTCAGTCACAATGTTGTTAACAGCCGGACTCGCTGTTGGTGTCAATTTGTTGCTTCCCTTCCGCCCAGTTGAACAATTAATTGGTTTAGGACTAGCTGCCACCACAGCCGCAGAAATCGCCCCAGATTTAGGTTCAATAGCCCAGCGTTATCTCACCACAGCTATTCCGTTTAACTTAACAGTAGAAAATATTACCGTGGCTCGTGATGTTTGGGGACGGCAAGGACATTTTGTCAAGGTAAAATGGCGAGAGTGAAATTAATTCGTAATTCATAATTTTATAATGCGAAAGCTTTATTTTCTATTGCCTGGAACTCAGGGCAGATTTGTCTGTGGTGGTCTCTGGGCAGAATTAAAAACATTGAAACTTGCTCAACAGGTTTGTAGTGCGGAAGTGGTAACTTACCGCCAACGAGAAGCCGATAAGTTGTTTTTAGATGACTTGCTGAGAGAACCAAATTTAGATAATGCCATTTTTGTTATTAATTGGGGATTTGATATCGCTAAATTAGTTGCCAAACTCCAGCAATATAATGTGGTATATCATGCCCATAGTTCTGGTTACAAGTTTAATTTACCTATAGGGATTCCCATTATTACTGTTAGTCGCAACACATTAGGTTATTGGGGGCAGAAGTCGCCAAATAACCTCATTTATTATTTACCGAATGAAATTAGCCCAGAATTTAAAAATTTACATTTAGAACGAGATATTGATGTATTGGTGCAGGCGCGAAAATCTTCGGAGTATTTATTAACAGAGCTAATTCCCACGTTACAACAAAAATGCAATGTGCATTTAGTTGATTATTATGTAGAAGATTTACCAGGATTATTTAATCGCGCAAAAATTTATCTTTATGATTCGGCTGAATATTGGGCGCAACAGAGTGTCAGTGAAGGATTTGGACTGCAACCAATGGAAGCTTTAGCCTGTGGGTGTCAAGTATTTTCTAGCGTTAATGGTGGGCTTTCTGATTATTTAGATCCTGGGTTTAATAGCTATAAAATCGCTAATTATTCCAAAGAATATGATGTAGCACATATTCTCAAAGTTCTGCAATCTGCTCCAGGTTTAAGTTTGTCGGAAGAGGTACTCAAAGAGTATCGTTATGAAAATATTATTCAAAGGCTGCGAGTAATTTTACAGGAATTAAATGAGTTTTTTGACCATAAACAGCATTATCAATCTAACATCCCCACATTGACGCAACTACGCTTAAGTCAATTAAGAATTAAAAACCTCTACAAAAAAGTAAAGAAAAAATACTTTCATGCTTGATTAGATATTAATTCGTTAACCAAAAGATCCCCGACTTATTGAAGAAGTCGGGGATCTGAACCTCTCGATGAGTAATAAGTACATTTCTCACTCATTACTCATTATTCATTACTTTTTTCAATCAGTTGCTGTACCTCATCAACATCGAATCTACTATGTATAGACAACTGTGCCAGTTTTGCAAATGGAACATAATTAACCTAATAGGTGATTACATTTTAATTGCTTGCGGATAAGATGGAATTGCACTTGTAGGTATCACATATAACTTAAATTCAGGGGTTAGAGTATGAAACGCCCATTTATAACTTTAGCTGTGATTGTCAGTGCGATCGCTCTTGCTCATCCTGTCCAAGCGCAACAACAAGAGGAACTTGCGCCACTGACTATCGAAAGCCGCGAAGCCGCCACCCTGATCACTGAACCAATTACAATCAACAGTAGCGCAGTTAGCAACAGCGATCGCGCTCAAGCCTTAAGACAAATTGCTAACACTATTGGTAGCGTCCGTGAAGAGAAGGGTTGCAAAAATATCAAACCCCTAGAAATTCTCAACGACCCCGAAGCAGCGATTAAAGAATGTGAAAAGTACAATCATAACGAACCTACTCAACGTAACGGTGAACCAGTAGATTATTTAAAGGTTCCGCGACTAGATTCTGGTGGTGTCAGTTTGACAGTAACTCAGTTTTAAAAGAATCTTATTAAAAGGGAACACGCTGGTTTTGGACGGGGATTTCGACCCCGCCCAAAATGCTTGTGTTTAAAAACGGAGCTTCAAATTCAAATGGCTGAAGGAGTAATACCAATTTTTTATGAAGCTGCATAGAATCAGATCCCCCCTATCCCCCCTTCAAAAGGGGGGAAGCAGAAAAATAATATATATCAAATTCCACGCCACTGAGGGAGTCGGGAAACCCGCCCAATGCAGTGGCTCCCCTTTTTAAGGGGGATTTAGGGGGATCGAAATATGTGCATCTTCATACAGAATTGCTAGAAGAGCGACAGACAGAAAACTTTTTAAATTAGTTGATTTCATTCAAAAACAAAAGATTGAATCATTTTTTCCGCGATGGGTAAAAAGTTATTATATTCATCAACAGTTGCAGTGTAAGTAATAATATAGGCATTATCATTTTGTAAAGTCCAAACTTGCAGACTTTTTAACCGCCCATTATCAATTTTACCTGTAAAGACTAGTTGATTTGCCCTCTGATTAGCCAGTGTTGTTTCACTAGAACTTTCTATTTGAGCATCATCTACTGTATTTTTCACTTCCCGAATAAATAAATCTTTCGACTCATCTAAAGTACTCGAAAGCGGTTCAACTCGAATAGTTATAAGTTCTTGAAATTGGTCAGAATCACTTTGTTTTGGTGATAAAAAAGTCACTATATCTTGGGTTACAGCATTTGGTGTTTCCTGTACTGCCCAATTATCAGGATAGTTAATTTTTACTCCATGATCAGCATAATTTAAAAAGTTGGTTTGATTAACTTTGATTTGAGATAGAAGTATGAATCCAACTGCAAATGCGGCGGTAATTCCTAAACCCATCACCCATTTTTTCGGCAAAGATTGTTTGAGTTTAGTTAATGGTGCTTTCTCAAGCATCTCTAAGGCTTGTAACACCGACTCGGCTGTAGGGTAACGCTGGCGAAAGTCATAGCGCACCATCTTATCTAAAATACTGGCAAACTGGGGGCTAACTTTCACTTTATTACGCCAATCAATTTCGCCTGTATTGGGGTTTCTGGGAATTGAATGGCTACCAGCAGCCGGATTTATCCCTGTTAAAGCTAAGATAGCAATCATCCCCACTGCATAAATATCGCTACTTAAATGGGGATTACTATTAGCTTGTTCACTGGGCATATAACCAGGTGTCCCAATAGCAACAGTAAAACTTGTTTGTCCATCAGTATTAGCTACTTGGGTACTAATTTGTTTGACTGCACCAAAGTCAATTAAAACTATTTTGCCATCTGATTCTCGGCGGCGAATATTCTCAGGTTTTAAATCCCGATGAATCACATGATTTTGATGGACAAATGCTAAAACAGTCAGTATCTCTTTTAACAGTTTAATTACAGCAGTTTCACTTAATTGCTCACTCAGTGGCGGTAATTCTTGTTTGAGATCATGACCGGGAATAAATTCTTGGACTAAAAAGAATTCTTCATTTTCTGCAAAGTGCGCGAGTAATTGGGGAATTTGGTCATGTTTTCCTAACATTTCCAAAATTGCTGCTTCTAAGTCAAAAAAGCGTTTAGCTGCATTTAAGGTGTAGGGATCATTCGCCAGTGGCTTGAATTGTTTGACAACACACTGGGGATTTCCAGGTCTTTGTATATCTTGAGCTATAAAAGTCGTGCCAAATCCTCCCCGTCCTAACTGAGTAAGAATTTGGTAGCGTCCCCCGACCGTTTGACCCAGCATGAAGTTTCCCCTCTCTTTGAGAATACTCGCTCACTGATTTGTTAATCTTGATTTTTGCACATACAGCACAGCCAAATTCAGAATCATCTCAAAAGAGAGATAGTGTACCCCGGATTTCTCACCACACCTTTCAAAGCCTGTGCAGGGGAGCAGGGGAGCAGGGGAGCAGGGGAGAATGAAGGTACTCTCTCCCCTGCCCCTCCGCACCTCTGCCCCTCTGCCCCATCAAACGCCTGAAGCTTGTGAGAAATGCGGGTGTACTTCACTGTTTTGCCAATCTATTGTAATAAAGTGTTAAGTATTGGCTGGTAGCAAGTAGAGTTGTCATTTAGCAATCCGGTTTGATTTGTCAACTACGCGAAGAAACAGGGAGTAGATTGGTGAGCAACCGATTTAAAATTGCTAGATGCTAAATTTGTTAAGGTTTACGCAAAAAGATTTGCTGTGGAAACTGGGTGCAAGGGTATGGGGTGTAAGGGTTTTAGATATATACACCCCTACACCCTTACACCCTCTTCCCAACCCTTGATTTTTCGTTTTGATGCGTAAGTCTTATTTGTGCAAGTGCATCACCTATGTTTAATAAATATAAGTAAATAAATTGAAGTTCGCGTATGAGTATTAGTCTGTGCATGATTGTAAAAAATGAAGAAACTACGCTACCGAAGTGCTTAAATAGTGTTAAGGATTTCGTGGATGAGATGGTAGTGTTAGATACAGGTTCTAGCGATCGCACTCCCGAAATCGCCCAACAATTCGGTGCAGAAGTACATCATTTTCAATGGACTAATAACTTTAGTACTGCTCGGAATGCTGCTTTAAAATATGTTACCGGTGATTGGGTGTTGGTGTTAGATGCGGATGAAATACTCAACCCCAGTATTGTGCCACAGCTACAAGATGCAATTCAAAGTGATGAATATATCTTAATTAATCTCATCCGCCAAGAAATTGGTGCGGTTCAATCTCCCTATTCTTTGGTTTCGCGGTTGTTTCGCAATCATCCCGAAATTCGCTTTGAAAGGCCTTATCATGCCTTAGTTGATGATAGTGTAGCGGCGATTATACAAAAAGAACCTCATTGGCAAGTAGGTTATTTGCAGGGTGTAGCAATTCTGCATACAGGGTATCAAAAAAGAGCGATCGCCCAAAATAATAAATACATCAAAGCGCAAGCTGCAATGTTAGAGTTTCTCGCCACGCATCCCAATGATCCTTATGTTTGCAGTAAATTAGGGGCGCTTTATGTTGAAACTGGCAAACTTACTCAAGGTGTAGAATTATTGCTACGGGGACTCAAGCAAGCTAGTGGTAAGTCACCCCAAGATTGGGTGACAGCAAATCAATCAACAGAAAACTACGAAATTTTATATGAACTCTACTATCATTTAGGGATTGCGTACAATCATTTAAAACAGCCGCAATCAGCCCTAGAACACTATCAAGCTGCGATTAAATTACCGATATATCCCATGCTCAAGCTAGGAGCATATAACAATTTAGGCAACTTACTCAAAGATGCAGGCGATTTAAACAATGCCAAAAAAGCTTACGAAACAGCTTTAAAAATTGACCCAGATTTTGCGACTGGATATTATAACTTAGGCATGACATTAAAGGCTTTGAATTTATTTACTGATGCGATCGCTTGTTATCAAAAAGCCATCAAATTAAATCCTTATTACGCAGAAGCATATCAAAATTTAGGCGTAGTACAGCTAAAAGTTGGTAATCTCCAAGCTAGTCTGACAGCATTTAAAAATGCCATTCTCCTCCACGAACAGCAGCAAAATCTCGCAGAAGCCAAAAGACTGCACCAAGGTTTATATGAGATGGGATTAATCAAGTAACGACTCATACCAATTTTGGATTTTGGATTTTAGATTTTGGATTTTCGCTGAGAAACTTGTTTGAGACTGTGAAAATCTCTGTCTAGTAAAACTGTGATTTATTAACCACTCTGACTTCTAAATTCTGAATTTTATAGGACTTACGCAATAACTCTCTCAAACTCTTATAACTTCGTGTCTATGCGTCCTTTGCGGTTCGTTTCTTTATACTTTTGCGGTAATGATTCACTTCTCACTTCCTCTGCAAATTTAGAATGCAGCAACTTGTGAGTTAGAGAATTACGTAATAATAAGAGATGAGTGTTTTTTTGGCAAAGAGATTGAGTATGAAATTCATACTTCATGTTTTGCTACAAAACTAATAACCACCTCTTTGAGCATTAATTGAGCATTTTAGAGGACTCACAAGCTAAAAACCTTAGAGATTCGAGATAATGCGAGTAATTTTGATGACAGGCAAAGGCGGTGTGGGAAAAACCTCTGTTGCTGCCGCTACGGGACTTCGTTGTGCAGAACTGGGCTATCGTACACTAGTTTTAAGTACAGATCCCGCCCATTCCTTAGCCGATAGTTTTGATTTAGAACTAGAACATGCACCCAAACAAATTCGCCCAAACTTGTGGGGTGCAGAACTAGATGCACTGCAAGAACTGGAAGGTAACTGGGGTGCTGTGAAGCGATACATTACCCAGGTTTTGCAGGCGCGGGGCTTAGAAGGAGTGCAAGCCGAAGAATTGGCGATTTTACCAGGAATGGATGAAATTTTCAGCTTGGTAAGAATGAAACGCCATTATGATGAAGGGGATTTTGATGTTTTAATTATTGACTCAGCCCCTACCGGCACAGCTTTGCGCCTGTTAAGCTTACCAGAAGTTGGCGGTTGGTATATGCGCCGCTTTTACAAACCATTTCAAAATATCTCTGTAGCGTTGCGTCCTTTAGTGGAACCAATTTTTAAACCAATTGCGGGTTTTTCTCTACCCGACAAAGAGGTAATGGATGCACCTTACGAATTTTATGAACAAATTGAGGCGCTGGAAAAGGTATTAACAGATAATACCCAAACTTCTGTACGTCTTGTCACCAATCCTGAAAAGATGGTGATTAAAGAATCCCTACGCGCCCATGCTTATTTAAGCTTATACAATGTAGCTACAGATTTAGTAGTTGCTAATAGGATTATTCCGCCGGAAGTGGAAGATCCATTTTTCCAACGTTGGAAACAAAATCAAGAACAGTATCGTCAAGAAATTCACGAAAATTTCCATCCTCTGCCAGTTAAAGAAGTGCCGCTATTTTCTGAAGAAATGTGTGGATTAGCTGCATTAGAAAGACTTAAGGAAATTCTCTACAAAGACGAAGACCCTAGCCAAGTTTATTACAAAGAAACAACAGTTAGAGTCATACAAGAGAAAAATGAATACAGTTTAGAACTGTATTTACCAGGTATTCCTAAACACCAAATTCAGCTAAGTAAAACAGGTGATGAATTAAACATTACAATCGGTAATCATCGCCGTAATTTGGTTTTGCCACAGGCTTTAGCAGCACTACAGCCTGCTGGTGCCAAAATGGAAGAAGACTATTTAAGAATTCGTTTTGCTGATAATAACAGAGTTTAATTCTCTGGGTAATCATCCTCAAGGAAGAGTTACTGTTTAACAGTAGAGACACAGCTTAGTTCTGGTCTCTATTTTTTTATAAAAACATAAATATCTGGTTTTTTTAAACTTTTTACTAGTGAAAATTTATCAAAAATATATAAAATACTGAGATTTTTTTCTTAAACAAAATAATGTAAAAACCTGTAACAAAAACCTAGGAGTATTCACTATATTTTGACCGTGGTTTTACTGTAGACAAATAGATTACATAAAATTCACAATATTTTTAGATTTATCGCTGACAAGATATTTAATTTCAAAAATTTTTAAACTTAAAAACAATGTCCCAACTAGCAGATCCAAACTTGCGGACAAGACTTAATCAAGAGAGTCTTCTACGCCGGATAACAAATCGGATTCGTCAAACATTAGAGTTAGAAGAAATTATTACAACCACAACAGCAGAAGTACGCTGTTTACTGGGTACTGACCGAGTAATGATTTATCAATTTCATACGGATGGTACAGGTAAAGTGGTGGCTGAATCCATTCATGAACAGCGTCTACCTTCGCTGTTGGGACTGAATTTTCCCGCCGATGATATTCCGCCTTATGCGCGTGAATTGTTTATTAAATCTAGGGTACGTTCGGTTGTAAATGTGGAATTGCAACAGATTGGTCATAGCCCGATGAGTGTTTTAGAAACAGGGGAACTGAAACCGGAGGATATTCGTTATCGCCCTGTAGATCCTTGTCACGCAGAATACTTAACGGCGATGGGCGTTAAATCTTGCGTTGTCGCGCCGATTTTCCATCAACATCAACTGTGGGGATTGCTAGTATCTCATCATTCCCAGGCGCATTCTATTTCACTTTATGAATTAGAAGCGATGCAAATGGTTGTAGATCAATTATCGGTGGCGATCGCCCAAAGTTATCTTCTCGCCCAAGCCCGCGCCAAAGCCGAACGAGAAAGCGTGATTAATCGCATTGCGACCCTGCTACATTCCCTCCCAACAATTGTTTTACAACCAGCATTAGAAGCTGCTGTCGCCGCCTTTCAAGGTGTGGGTGGAAGATTGTGTATGAGAAACGAAGCTTTTCAAGCTGCTAATAATCAAATTAAAAGTTTGAAAGAATGTTTAATTCCTGGGAGTGACTGCATTCAAATTTATACCAGTGGACAACAGCCAGAAATTCCCCCAGATACGATTTATCCCTTAATGGAGCAGTATAACGTCTGGCAAGAATATTATCAGTCTGGTGAATACGATGTTTGGGCAATCGATGATATTTATCAAACTGCAAGTTTGCGAACTTTGCAACCAACTTTTAAACCAACCAAAATTCGCAGTTTGCTGATGATTCCCCTGTGTTACCGTCAGCAATTAGTCGGTTATTTGAGTATCTTTCGCAATGAAATCGACACAGAAACCTTGTGGGCTGGTCAATTTGACCGCGATCGCCGCCAGTTATATCCCCGGTTATCTTTTGATGTTTGGAAAGAATCAAAAACAGCCCAAGCTCAACAATGGACAGACGCAGATATTGAATTAGCTAGAGAACTTGCCAAACATTTTGCCTCAGCAATTCAACAATATGAACTTTATCAACAAGTACAAGGCTTTAATCAAAATTTAGAACATCAAGTAAAAAGACGCACAGTTGAACTAGAACGCACATATCAACAACAACAAGCTGTATTTGGCGTAATTGCTAAAATTCGGGAGTCCTTGGATATAGATCAGATTTTTCAAATTACCACCAAAGAAGTTTGTCAGTTAGTCAAAGGCGATCGCGTTTCGGTTTATCGGTTTACAGCAGATTGGGGTGGTGAATTTGTCGGCGACTTTGAAGCGACTAGCCCCCATTGGACAAATGAAAGCAAAATAGGGGTAAATACCGTTTGGAATGACACCTACCTGCAAAAAACCGAGGGAGGACGTTACCGCCACAACGAAACATTTGCTGTGGATGACATTTATCACATGGGCTTTAACCAGTGCCATTTAGATAATCTAGAGTATTATCACATTCATGCTTTTGTTTTAGCTCCCATTTTTGTTGGACAAAAACTCTGGGGTTTGCTTTGCACTTATCAACATTCTGGCCCCCGCGAATGGAAACCTTCGGAAGTTAACTTTCTCAGTCAAATCGCCGCTCAATTAGGTGTAGCCCTGCAACAAGCTGATTTACTATCACAAACCAAACAGCAAGCCCAAAAATTAACCGCCGCCTTGCATGAGTTACAAACTACCCAAACTCAACTTATCCAAACAGAAAAAATGTCTTCACTAGGTCAATTAGTAGCGGGTGTAGCTCATGAAATTAATAATCCCGTGAATTTTATTTATGGCAATTTATCCCATGTGCGGGAGTATGCAGATGATTTACTGGGAATGCTCAACCTTTATCAGAAACAATATCCTAAACCTAGTGAAGAAATTAGCGATCGCCTGGAAGATATTGATTTAGAATTTCTCTCACAAGATTTACCCAAAACTCTCTCTTCCATGAGCTTTGGTGTAGAACGCATCCGCCAAATCGTCATGTCCTTGCGGAATTTCTCTCGCCTGGATGAAGCGGAAATGAAAGTAGTAGATATTCACGAAGGTCTCGATAGTACCTTATTGATTTTACAGCACCGCTTAAAATCGAAATCCGATGGTGCTGACATTCAAGTTATTCAAGAGTATGGTGATTTGCCATTGGTAGAGTGTTATGCAGGACAACTCAACCAAGTTTTTATGAATGTGTTGAGCAATGCGATCGATGCTTTAGAATATCACCCAGAATCCACCTCAGCCACTCATCAACGTCAAATTTCCATTCGCACTACCGTTGGTGAGATGAACAAAAATGTGCCGAGCGTGGTAATTTACATCAAAGACAATGGACTAGGCATACCAGAAGCCGTCAAAACAAGAGTTTTTGACCCATTTTTCACTACTAAACCTGTAGGTAAAGGTACAGGTTTGGGACTATCAATTAGTTACCAAATTGTGGTAGATAAGCATGGTGGTATTTTTCAATGCGATTCACAACCAGGCCAAGGTACAGAATTTCGCATAGAAGTTCCCATTCAGCAGAGTATTCATACTTGAAGTGCTGAGTGCTGAGTAAAAATACTACCCTCTAGCCTCTAGTCCCTAGCCCCTAGTTTATGACATCTAACATTGATGCAACTTGGCTGACTCGTTCCTCAACTTTAGTGGCTCCTGAATTGATTGGCTGTACTCTAGTAAGACAAATGCCAGATGGTAGAATTTTTCGGGGAATAATTGTCGAAACAGAAGCCTATGCACCCGATGATCCAGCAATGCACGCTTATCGTAGTCGGACTACTCGCAATCAGGTCATGTTTGATGCGGCTGGAAAAGCTTATGTGTACTTAATTTATGGTGTTTACCACTGCTTGAATGTGGTAACTGACAAAGAGGGAATTCCTAGTGCGGTGCTTCTTCGCGCCTTGGAGTTAGAGCAAGTCCCTACCTGGGTTGATCATCAAGAAAAACTCAAACCACATCGCATCGCCGCCGGGCCGGGTAAACTTTGCCGCGCTTTGAAAATTGATTTGACATTGAATGCAATACCCCTAGAATTTGGTCAACCCCTCTGGTTAGAACACCGCCAGCCTGAGTTTCAACAACAGCTAGAACAAGGAAATCTCTCGTTAATTCAGACTACGCGCATTGGTTTGACTAAAGGTGTAGACTTGCCTTGGCGCTGGTATTTATGGAATAGTCTGGCTGTATCGAAATTTGGTAAATAGATGTATTATTTGAGCGATCGCACCAATATTTATATTTTTAAATAAAATATTCGGCATTGCTGAATCAGGGGATGAATTTTGATTTATTGAAATTTTTAACTCCTGATTCTCTCTGCGTCTCTGCGCCTCTGCGTGATACCAATTCACGAAATTACTGATACAAATCACTTCCTCTACACCTTTGTTTCCGGTCGCCGAGCGGAGTCGAGGCGCTGCTTGCCTATCTGTATCATGTTTAGAGTGAAATGGTATGAGATAAATTATCCCGCAATTATGCAACGCCACACCCAATATTTATATCTGCAATCAAAGCCTGCGTTTAGCTTGCACAGGCAAAGTAATCACAAACTCTGTGCCTGTGCCTAATATCGAATGACAATGAAGTTGACCTTGATGTAATTCAGTCACAATTTGATAACTGATAGATAAACCCAATCCAGAACCTTTACCCACATCTTTAGTTGTGAAAAATGGGTCAAATATTTTGGTGATTATAGCGTCATTAATTCCTGACCCATTATCTACAATAGAAATTATAACTTGGTTTTCTGATAACACTTGAGTCTGAATCAATATTTGATTTTTATATCTTGTTTTTTCTGTTCTACTAAGCTGCTTATTTGCAAGTTCTATGGCATCAATAGCATTAGATATAATGTTCATAAATACCTGATTTAGTTGTCCAGGATAACAGCTAATTAAAGGTAAATTACTATATTGTTTTACAACTTCTATGGCTGGGCGTTGTGCTTGCTCTCTCAGACGATTTTGTAAAATTAATAATGTACTATCAATACCCTCATGAATATTAACTGCTTTAAATTCGGCTTCATCTAAACGAGTAAAATTCCGTAATGATAACACAATTTCACGAATCCGCTCTGTGCCGATTTTCATCGAAGCCACCATCTTGGGCAAATCATCGAGAGCAAATGCCAAATCCAATTTGTCAGCCTCGATTTTAATTTCTGCCACTGGATGAGGATAGTAATGCTGATATAGTTGGATAAATTTCAACAAATCTGCGATGTAAGTTTCGATATAGCTGAGGTTCCCATAAATAAAACTAACAGGATTATTGATTTCATGGGCTACACCTGCTACCAGTTGACCCAAAGCGGACATTTTTTCGCTTTGAATCATTTGGGTTTGGGTACGTTGCAATTCTTGAAGTGTCTTTTGTAATGTTGTTGTGCGTTCATCAACTTTTAGTTCTAAGGCATTATTTATCCGTTCTAGTTCAATAAAAGAAGTCTTTAACTGATTTACCATGCTGTTGAAAGAACTGGCGAGTTCTCCGAGTTCATCTTGGCGATTAGTATCCAAATTAATTGCAAAGTCACCATTAGCAATTTGCTGACTAGCGGCGGTTAATGTTTGCAGTGGTTTAGCGATTTGTTGTTGCAAAACCGACAACAATAATAAAACTTCAACCAGTAATGCCACGGCACCAGATATTAAAATAAATTGAGCCATATCCCAAGCTGTTCCTGATAGCAATGATTGGGGATAGACTGTGACAAAATACCAGTTTGGCCCTTTCAAGCGAGTCACTGCGAGATATTCACGGTCTTGGCTATTGTTGAGGACTTGGGTTTTTGCGGAAGTGTTAGTGACTAACTGAAAAATGCGCTGGAGATGGGGGTCAGGAATTGCATCGATTTTCAGTTGACCTTGAGCTTGCTGAATTTCTGGTGTGTGATGGGGATCGACAAGTAAACGGCCATCTGCACGAAAAATGAGATTGTATGTTCCTGGTAATTGATTCTGGGTTGTATGCTGTATCAAGCTGGTTAAAACCACATCATGTCCCACAACTCCTAAAAAGCGATCGCCCTGATAAATTGGTAAAACAGCCGAAACCATCCAGACTTTGACAATGGGGTCAAGGTAAACACCTGTCCACTGTGGTAAGCGGGCAGGGTTATGTTGAGGAGCGGCAATATAAAAGTATTCTTCATTTGGGATATAGATATCAGGCGGTGCTTGCAAGGCCATCGGTACGCCATTCCAATAATTTACCCCAGCATTTTCTGGTGCTAGAAAATAGGTATTGACAAATCGATGAGACCAAGCAGCCCCGTAAGCAGAAATGATCGTGTTAGCAATTAACATCCTCTGCTTGAATTCGGTAGTTAGCGGTGTCTTGAGACTAATGGCTGAACTGGCATATCGAGTAGAATCAAATTCTTGAATCGGTCGATTTTGTGGAAAATTGCGAAGACTACCATCATTCCAAGAAAAATACTCGCGTTCAAATTCGCTTTGAACATTAATATTTGTAGGTTGCTGAAATTCTAGCAACAGGCGATCGCGCAACGCAGCTATGTTATCCTGTGCAAGCTGAAAAAGGCTACTTTCTTGGTCTCCTCTTTCTTGAATATATTTTTCCAGTTGTGCTTGGGTTTGGCTTTCTAAACGCGACATCACATGAGCATAGCTTACCCCAGCAGATAGAAGTACTACCATTGTTACTCGCAATGCCATATTCAGCAGCGTTTTATACGTGAGTGAGGTAAGGCATTTCTTCAGCCAAGGGAAAGCTCTCCAAGACCACTGTTGATTGAAAATTTGTCTAAATTGGACAACCATAGCGTAGTGAATATAAGCAGGGTTCCTGAAAGTTTGTTGATGAGGAATAACTCTGGAGACGAACAATCAAGGGTTTTGGAAAGACTAAGGGGTATAGAGGTGCCACGAAAAAAGCCCTCAAACCCTCACATCCTTATACCCATTTTTACAGGTCTTACGCAAAACACCTTTCAAACTCTCATTTCTCCATGACGCGACAGTGCTACAAGTTGAAGAACCCACCCAACGCAATGCTGACGCTCCTACGTCGCTACCGCTACGCTAACACCGCTTGCAGTTCTGTTGATTTTACAACGGCAAATGGATGATAAATTCAGTACCTTCACCGAGGATAGATTGACAATACAACTTTCCACCGTGAGTTTGTTCAACAATTTGTTTGGCTATAGCTAATCCTAAACCTGTACCTTTTCCCACTGCTTTAGTAGTAAATAAATGGTCAAATATTTTTCGTTTAATCTCTTCACTCATGCCTTTACCATTATCAGCAATGGAGATATTCACAAATTTATCTGCTATTGATGTGGTAATTGTAATGGAGTTAGGGTCAACCTGAATTTCCTCAAAATTACGTCCGTGGTTGGAATCTTCTAAAGCATCAATGGCATTAGCTAATATATTCATGAATACCTGATTTAATTGCCCAGGGAAACATTCAACTTGGGGTAAATCACCATAATTAGTTATTACTTCAATTGCTGGACGTTGTTCGTTAGCTTTGAGACGATGCTTGAGGATTAAGATTGTACTATCAATACCTTCGTGAAGATTAAATGGCACTTTGTAATCTCGATCAGCACGGGAGAAAGTACGTAGAGATGTGCTAATGTTTTTTAATCTATCACAAGCTATTGTCATAGAATCGAGTATTTTTGGCAGGTCTTCTAAGGTATATTCCAAATCAATTTCTGACTCGTGGTCGAGGATTTCTGCACTTTTATCCGGGAAAGTCTCTTGATAGATGTTCAAATGTTCAATAATATCAGCAAAGCTGGGTTTAGCTTGCTTGAGACTGGCAGCAATAAAGCCCAAAGGATTATTCATTTCGTGAGCGACACCAGCGACTAAGTTACCCAAAGCTGACATTTTCTCACTTTGGACGATTTGTAATTGGGCTTGTTGTAAGGCCAGTTCAGCTTGTTTACGTTCGCTAATATCCAGTAACAATCCATCCCACACTAACGTACCATCCACAAGTTTTTCTAGTCGCGCTTCACCGTGAATCCACTTCATAATTCCAGAGGGGGTAATAATTCGCCCCTCCCAACGCCAAGGAGTTAAGGTTTTAACCGAATCTGCAATAGACTGATGCTGAGATTCGGCATCCAGAGGATGCACCATATCCAAGAGGATCTGCACATTAGAGATCGCCTGTTCGGCGGTGATTTCATAGAGATCATAACAGTCATTACTCATATAAGGCATTGATACCGAACCATCGGGAGCCATGAGGAACTGATACACCACCCCAGGAACGTTATCTACTAGATTATGGAAGCGGGATTGAGTAGTTTTTAACTCATGAAGCGATCGCTCTAGTTGTTGGCTGTATTCCTGAGAACGTTGATAAAGTCGGGCATTTTCTAGGGAAATGGCAGCTTGGGCGCAAAGTAGGTTGAGTAGTTCGATGCGATCGCTCTTAAACGCCCCCGTCACTAAATTATTTTCTAGATATAAAATACCCAGCAACTTACCTTGATGTAAAATCGGACTACACAAGATACTCTTGGGTTGTTGACGGATAATATAGGGGTCATTGGCGAAAGTCATATCTGCGGTTGCATCCAACAATACTACAGTTTGTTGACTATGCTTGACTTTGTAAATGAGTTTGTGGGGAATATCCGGGCTGTCTGCAATGGCAAGACTTTGCAACAAAATTGGCTCAGAACCCTGAGTAATTGAACCTTGAATTAGTAAATGATTGTCCTGCAAGAGCATTAACACACATTTATCAGCCCCGGCATTTTCAATCACGATGGTAAGCAACGATGCAAGTAGTTTGTCTAGTTCGATTTCACCGGAGATAGTTTGAGATGCTTTGAGAATTGCTGTTAAATCTAAAGTATCTGAGATACTGGTGCTATTAGATGTAGCTGCACTGGTAGATGTCACAGTTCCCAAGGGAAAGATTGTTTCGTTAGTGGAAACAACAGAACGGCTTTGCTGTAATATGGGTGCGAGTAATTGGGGATAGCCTTGTTCTAAGTCGGCAACTTTGGCTTTTGATCCCCAACGGGCATAACAATAATATGCCTCCTGCATATAACCTGCGGCGATTTTCTCTTTCCCCCAACCAAGGTAAAATTTGGCGGCTAATTCGTTGGCTAAAGCTTCTTCTTGGATATAGCCATTGGCTTTAGCACCGGAAATAGCGCGATCGTACAGTTCACCTGCTTCGGCTTTTTGTCCTAAAACACGACATTTTTCTGCCTCCACCAAATCAAATTTATGCTGGTGATTCATGGGTGCATAGTGCGCCCATAGCTGTAATTGAGTTTGATTTTTTTCCACCCGTTCTAATACTGTTGATACCTCATCTGAGAGTTGACTTAACTCTGCTATGGCAATCAAAGAATCATAAAAATAAAATACAGGTGTACCGACTGTTCCTCCAGCCGCCATTAAATAGTTCCTGCACTCCAGGGTATAGTTGTTAGCTTGCTCAAATTCCCCAAACAAAAAGCAAAGCATTAGCTTATACAAATAGAAGTAATACAACCCAAACAGGTCATTTGCAGATCGCAGCAGTGGCTGAAATTCTGTCTCTTGCAGTGCTGAACCAGATAAAATGGTAGGGTAATTTGCAAAGCCAAGTAAATTTAACACAGATTGCCAATAGATGCGGCAGTAATTGGCAGTTGTTAATTGGTTAGATTGCATCAAACCCTTATAGTAATTTTGTGTATCCTGTTCTACAGTGGTAAGGGGCTGACCGCACCAAAAAGCATTCAGGCAGAAACAATGTCCAGCATTTCCAAGAAATTGCAGGTTTCCTACTTCTAGAGCAGTTGTATAGCTCTCGCTCAAGAGTGGTAACGTTTCTCTGATGTGAGATTTGCGGTGGAGAATAAACCCTCCCTGCAACATTAACACTTCAGGTTTAGTCACTTTGGCATCAAATTTTAAGACCATATCCAATGCTAACTGGCCAAATTCTGTCGCCAAATCTATATCTTGTAAAAGATTACAGATAACAATGCCATAGACAGCATAGTATTTGGGTGAATCAGATATGTTTCCATAGGTCAGGGATAATTTAACTGAGAGGGCAGTCAATAATGGGAACAAGGGAGATCCACAGATGTAAGCTGCTGAAATAATGCTACTGGTAATCTGGAAAATAGCAATAATTTTATCATCTATCATCCTGGGGAGATGAATGAAATCTTTGATTTTCCTATCTCCAATCAGATTATTAATTTCTTGAATTGACTGTTGAATATCTTCTGGTGTAGATGATTCGTTGATTGTTATGCCCAACTTTTGTAGAAGCTCAATCCCAATTGCCAGTGCTTCAATAAGTTGATGCTGGGAAATTTTGGCTTGAATTCTCAAACAGTAAACACTAACTTGCTCTAGCAAAGAATGTGTCTGGTGGATGACAGTATCAATCAATTCTTCCATTACCTCAAAGTCACCACATAACATTGCTACCTCCGCCGCTATTTCATGGAAGGTGAGACTCATTTCATATTGCTGTTGCCAAGTCTGTTCTCCCAAAAAAGATAATCCCACTGTGGCATATTCACGGGCTGCTTTATAAGCGGTAGAATTTTTGGCTTTGCGACAGGCAATGAGGTTCAGTTGTGCTAGTTCTATTCGTTGTGTTTGTTCGCTAATTAAAGAAGTTCCATAATTTAATTGATTGACGATTTCAAAAATGCGTTCAACTCTTGCATCTGGATGAATCTGTTGCCGTAGCAGTTGACCAATTTGATAGTGAGTTTTCTGTTTTTGCTCATCAGGAATTAGGGAATAAGCAGCTTGTTGAATGCGATCATGTAGAAATTTGTAGGCAACATTCTGTTGATTTGCTGAAGGAGGTAGTAGAGTTTCTTGCCCAACATAAAATTTATAAACATCACCAATTGGTACAATCAACCCTTCTTGTAATGCTTTCCATAAACAGGCTGCTGCTTCAATTTCCGATTGTTCGGAAACAATCGCTAAAGTTGCTAAATCAAAAGAATTGCCAATACAAGCTGCTAACTGCAATACGGATTGAGTTGATGAGGGCAGTTTCCGCAATTGCAAACTCATAAAAGCCACAACATCATCTGTAACTGCTTGCATTGTCACTTGGGAAATATCACATTGCCAACAGCCCAATTCAAAATCAAAATAAATGATATTTTCCTGATATAATGCTTTAATAAACTGGGTAGCAAAAAACGGATTGCCTTGAGTTTTTTGAAATATTAATCCTGAAAGATTACCTGCGATATATTCTGAACATTTTAGTGTGTCAGCGACAAGGTAATTTACTTGTTTTTTACTCAAGGGCGCTAAAGTAATTTTATTAAAAATAGCTGATGTTTTTTGAATTTCACTCAATGTCAATAATAATGGATGTCCGGGATGGACTTCGTTATCACGATATGCACCAATAATCAAAAGATGACCTGTGTCAGTCATTAATAGCTGCATTAATTTTAGTGATGCCGAATCAGCCCATTGTAGATCATCGAGAAACATCACTAAAGGATGTTCTTTAGTTGTAAAGACTTGGGTGAATTTTTGAAATAATAAATTAAAGCGATTTTGTGCTGCTGTTCCTGAAAGTTCTGTAGCTGGTGGTTGTTGACCAATAATGTTTTCTAATTCGGGAATGACTTCAATAATTACTTGTCCATTTTCACCGACAACATCTAATATTTTATGTTTCCATTGTTCTATTTGTACATCGCTTTCGGTCAATAATTGCCCCATTAAATCGCGGAAAGCTTGCACAAATGCACTCAAGGGAATATTGCGATTAAATTGGTCATATTTACCTTTAATAAAGTAGCCGCGTTGTCTAACAATTGGTTTATGCACTTCGTTAACAACTGCTGTTTTACCAATTCCAGAAAACCCAGCTACCAGCATCATTTCTGTTACACCTTGGCTGACTCTCTCAAAGGCTTCTAGTAGGGTTTGAACTTCTGTATCTCTTCCATAGAGTTTATCGGGGATGATGAAGCGATCGCACAAATCCCTAGTCGCAATTTCAAAGCTTTGAATTTCACCAGTTTCTTTTAGCTGATGTAGACATTTTTCTAAATCAAGTTTCAACCCCAACGCACTTTGATATCTATCTTCGGCATTTTTCGCCATTAATTTATTGACGATTTCTGAGATAACTGAGGGGATATCTGGCTTAATTTCGTGTAATAATGGCGGAATTCTCGCAAGATGAGCATGTACCAATTCCATTGGATCATTTGATAAGAATGGTAACTCATCTGTGAGTAATTCAAAGAAAGTCACACCCAAAGAATAAAAATCTGTGCGATAATCAATACCCCGGTTCATTCTCCCGGTTTGTTCAGGAGAGATATAAGCAAGTGTTCCTTCTAAAACATTCGGGTTAACTAAGGTTTGGGTTTCTCTTGGTAGTAAAGATGCAATGCTAAAGTCGATTAATTTAACTTGTTTAGTTTGGGGGTTAATTAAGATATTGCTAGGTTTGATATCTTTATGAATAATCCGCTCTTGGTAGAGTAAGTCTAAGGTGTTACAGAGTGCGATCGCTATAACTAAAAACTCCTCTAAAGATGTAACACCCTGATGTTTAGTAAAATAATCCTTGAGAGAAATTCCGCCAAAATCTTCCATAACTAACATATAGCCATTATTTATTGCTTCCAGGCTATAGGTTTGGATAATTAGGGGTGAGTTGAGATTTTTCCCTATGGTGTATTGGTTGCGAAATAATAATAGTTCGCTAAAACTGGGATAAGGATTTTTCAGCAGTTTGATGACTACTGGTAGTGAATCGCTTTCTCTGACAGCGCGATAAACCAGCGTTCTCGAACCATTGTAGAGTTCTTCACTAATGCGATATCCGGGAATACTAACAAGGTTGCTTAACATATTGCGCTGATCCTGATGATTTCTGGATCTAGTATTCCCAGATAGATAAGTTTATCTGTAAGTGAGAGGTACAATTTATTTACACAGGGATTTCAATGATGAATTCTGCGCCCTCTCCTGGTGCGGAAATACAGCTTAACTTACCCCCATGTTTTTCTACAACAATCGAATAGCTAGTTGACAGTCCTAAGCCAGTACCACTACCTACTGGTTTTGTCGTGAAAAAGGGATTAAATATCTGATTTTGCTCCGAATTATTCATTCCTAGACCGTTATCCGCAATGCGAATAATTATAGTTTTATCTTCAGTTAACTCTGTCTGAATTTTGATAGTCGGGTGGCAATTTTTATCTGATGTTTCTAAAGCATCGATGGCATTGTTGATGATATTCATAAAAACTTGATTGAGTGCCGAAGCATAACAATTAACTAAAGGTAATACTCCATATTGTTTGATGACTATAATTTCTGGATGTTGACTATTACTCTGAAGTCGATGCTGCAAAATTAACAATGTACTTTCCAGACCAGAGTGAATGTCTACTTCTTTGATTTCTGATTCATCTAGGCGGGAAAAGTTTCGCAGTGACAGTACAATTTGACGGATGCGTTCTGAACCCACCTTCATGGAAGATAGGAGATTGGGTAAATCATTTAAGATAAATTCTAGGTCGATTTCGGCAATTTTCTGGTCAATTTCTGGCAATGTTTGCGGATAAAATGACTGATATAAATGATTTAACTCAATTAAGGATGTAACATATTCATTGGCTGCTGCTAAGTTGCCATAGATGAAATTAATCGGATTATTAATTTCATGGGCAATTCCCGCCACTAGCTGTCCCAAACTGGACATTTTTTCAGCTTGAATTAGTTGGGCTTGGGTCGAGTAAAGTTGATTGAGTGTTGATTCTAACTGAGTGGCTTTGGCTGTTAATTCCTGGGTGCGTTCTGCTACTTTTTGTTCGAGAGTGTGAGAATAATTCTCTAATTGATGATAAAGTTTGGCATTCTCTAGAGAAATTGCAGCTTGAGTGCAGAGTAAGTTGAGTAGTTCAACGCGTTCGCTCGTAAATGCTCCCAGTGTTAAATTATTTTCTAAGTACAAAATGCCAATCAATTTGCCTTGGTTGACAATTGGCGCACAGAAAATACTCTTGGGTGAATGGTGCTGAATATAAGGATCAGTCAGTAAAGTTGGCTCGACTATGGCATTTTCCACAACAGCCAAGACCAGAGTATTTTTAACTCGATTAATTAAGCTAACAGGTACTATTTCCTCACAAGGCAGAGATTGTAAAATTATCTCAGGTTGTTGCAGTTGAGATAATGCCTCAATTGCCCAACAATCACCTTTTGGTATGAGTAATGCACATTTATCAGCTCCGGCATTTTCCAGGATTACTTTCAGTAAAGTTGAGAGTAATTTCTCTAACTCAATTTCACTCGAAAGCGATTGAAAGGCTTTGACAATAGTTGCTAAATCAAGGGCTTGTGAGAGGCTAGTATTGTTCAGGGAGGAACTTTGGATTGTGTGAGAAGAGATAGAAAGGATGGTTTCTGTTGGTTTGAAAGTCGGTTGTTGTTTGTGCAGAATTGATAGCAGTAATTGGGGATAGCGGCGTTCTAAATCAACGACTTTGGCTTTTGCACCCCAACGGGAATAACAGTAATAAGCCTCCATCATGTATGTTTGGGCGATTTTTTCTTGGCCCCAATCAAGATAGAATTTGGCAGCCAATTCGTTGGCTAAGGCTTCTTCATTGAGGAATTGGTTAGTTTTAGCAAGGCTAATGGCTTGTTGATAATTTTCTATGGCGGCTAATTTATCACCACAAACTCGACATTTTTCTGCTTCTATTAAATGCCATTTGTGTAAATGATTCATGGGGGCATTTTCCGCCCACTGGTGCAGAAAAGTTTGATGGCTTTCAACTTCGGCGAGTATTTCCTCGACTGCTGTGGAAATAACTGTGAGATGGGTGAGGGCTGCATAGAAATGGAAGAGGGGAACAACAATTAATCCTGACAATGCCATTAAACAGGACTGACCTTGGGTAATATAGTCGATAGCAGCGTGATAATTGCCAAAATAATAGGCAAGTAGCAGTTTATAGGTGTAAGCACAGGCAAATGCAGCGAGATCCTGATCTTGTTTGTGCTTGGGAAACATTGCTGTTTCATCGTAGAAAGTGCCAATCAAGCAATCAGGTTGGCTGACAGGTTCTCGCAATTGCTCTACTGTTTGCTGTACCATCGCCAAATAAGTCCGCGCCGAATCTTGTTTTACCTGAAACAGACCAGCATTATAAGCAGGTAATTCAGCAGCTATAGCATTTAGTTCTACACCAGTGAACAATACGGTAGCAGCATAACCTAGTATGATGTAGCCAGCGTAGAAAAAATCACCAGTTTCTATCCCCGCCACATAACCTTCTTTGAGGATAAGTCGGGTTTTTGATAGTGCTTGTCGGCGATGATGGATGAAAGGCCCAAACAGGGTGAAAGTGATGCACTTCATCCTCTGAGCATTCAATTTTTCCAGTAAGGAAAGGCCTAATTTACCGAACTCATAACCGATTTCAACTTCCCCAAAAAAGGCACACATTACCATCCCATGAATTGCATAGCCAGGTATTGAGGCGGGAGTATTGCCAAACTCTAGGGATAAGCTTACCATCGTCGCGCCAAGAATAGGCATTAAATCAGGCATTCCGATTAAAACTGGTAGAAACAACATGCTTAATATCTGCATTGCAGCTTGAGTTTGAGGTTCACTCATCAGGGGTAAGTCGATTAGTGCTGCAATTTCTCGTCCTTGGAGTTGCTGGTTCACTGCTGCTAAGGCTTTACCAATCTGAGTTTCGTCTATTTGGCTGGGTAATTCGACTCCCAGTTGGGTTAGGGCTTGTCTACCCACTGCGATCGCTGCTAATATTTGACTACTAGCTGTGAGGGCAGCAATTTGAATTTCGTAAATTTTTACTTTGTCGAGAATGGTTTGTGCTTGCTGCAATACCAATGCTGCAAGTTGTTCCATCCCCTCAAAATCACCATTTAAATAACTGGCTTCTGTTGCTGCAACATACAAATTTAAAGCTAATTCATACTGATTTTGCCAACAATTGATTTCTAGTAACTCAATTCCAATCTGGAAATATTCTCTAGCGGCGGTGTAAGCAGTAGAATTTCGGGCTTTATTCCCAGCTTTCAAGTTAAGTTCTGCTAACGCTTCTCGTTCCTGTGGCTGATTAATTAATGCTTGTCCTTGGTTCAAATGTCCCACAATATCAAACAATTTTTCTTCTTGTTCTATTTCGGTAGAATTTTGCAAAAGTAACTGTCCGATTTTGAGATGGGTGACTTGCTTTTGGTCATCAGGAATTAGGCAATAAGCTGCTTGTTGAACGCGGTCATGTAAAAAGCGATAAACTGGATTAGCTGCTGCATAATCAGCAGATATATCTTCAGATTGAACAAAAAATTTATAAATTTCTGTATTTGGAATAATTAGTCCTGCTTGCAAAGCTTTCCATAAATCTGCTGCTGTTGTTTCTGGTACTTGTTCAGAAATAATAGCCAACGTCTGTAAGTCAAATTGCGCCCCTATACAAGCTGCAAATTTGAGAATATTTTGAGTTTGTTGGGGAAACTTTTGCAGTTGTAAGGACATAAATTCCACTACATTATCAGTAATAGCTAAAGATTTCACTTGAGCAATATTACACTGCCAATGACGGGATTCTAAGTCAAATGTAATTAGAGCTTCGTTATTTAAAGCTTTGAGAAACTGGGTAGCGAAAAAAGGATTACCTTGGGTTTTTTGATAAATTAGTGTTGTCAAAGGTTGAGCCAGCAATGATTCACAGTTTAGTGTATCTGTGACTAACTGATTGAGATTGATTTCGCTTAATGCTTGGAGGATAATTTTATTCACTACTGCATCGGCTTTTTCTAGCTCATTTACAGCAAGTATGAATGGGTGATTTGGTGATACTTCATTATCTCGATATGCGCCCAAGAGTAATAAATATTTTGTATCTTGCATCAACAGTTGCAGCAATTTCAAGGATGCCGAATCTGCCCATTGTAAGTCATCTAAAAATATCACTAAGGGATGTTCTTGATTAGTAAAAACTTGCACAAAATTTTGCAATAGTGAATTAAATCTATTTTCGGCAGCAATTCCTGATAGTTCTGGGGCTGGTGGTTGAATACCAATAATGCGTTCTAACTCTGGAATTACGTCAATTAGAATTTGTCCATTTTCGCCGATATCTTCCAGAAGCTTAGTTTTCCAAGTTTGCAATTTTACATCAGATTCCGAGAGTAATTGCCCCATTAAATCACGGAATGCTTGGACAAATGCACTGAAGGGAATATTGCGTTGAAATTGGTCATATTTACCTTTAATAAAATAGCCGCGTTGTCTGACAATTGGTTTATGTACTTCGTTCACAACCGCCGTTTTACCAATTCCCGAAAACCCAGCTACCAGCATCATTTCTGTTGCACCCTGGCTGACTCTTTCAAATGCTTCTAGTAGGGTGTTGACTTCTGTTTCTCTGCCATAAAGTTTATCAGGAATGATGAAGCGATCGCACACATCCCTTTGTCCAAGCTCAAGGCTTTTAATTTCCCCAGTTTCTTTTAACTGATTTAGACATTTTTCTAAATCAAATTTCAATCCTAATGCACTTTGATACCTATCTTCAGCATTTTTTGCCATCAATTTCTTGACGATTTCTGAGATAACTGAGGGTATATCTGGATTAATTGCGTGTATGAATGGTGCTGTTTTCGCAATGTGAGAATGTACCAATTCCATCGCATCCTGAGACTGGAACGGTAACTCGCCTGTAAGTAATTCATAGAAAGTCACACCCAGAGAATAAAAATCTGTGCGATAATCAATCCCGCGATTCATTCTCCCTGTTTGTTCTGGCGATATATAAGCAAGTGTCCCTTCTAACACATTGGGGTTAACTAGGGTTTGGGTTTCTCTGGGTAGTAAAGATGCAATACTAAAGTCAATTAATTTAACTTGTTTAGTTTGAGTATTAATTAAGATATTGCTGGGTTTGATATCTTTATGGATAATCCGCTCTTGGTAGAGTAAGTCTAAGGTGTTACAGAGTGCGATCGCTATAACTAAAAATTCCTCAACAGATGTGACACTCTGATTTTTACTGAAATAATCCTTGAGAGAAATTCCGCCAAAGTCTTCCATGACTAACATATAGCCATTATTTATTGCTTCAAGGCTATAGGTTTGAATAATTAGAGGTGAGTTGAGATTTTTCCCTATGGTGTATTGATTGCGAAATAACAACAGTTCGCTAAAGCTGGGATAAGGATTTTTCAGCAGTTTTATCACTACGGGTACTGAGTCAATTTCTCGAACTGCGCGATAAACCAGTGTTCTCGAACCATTGTAGAGTTCTTCAGCAAGATTATATCCGGGAATACTAACAAGGTTGCTCATCATAATTGCGTTCATTCTCATGATTTCTCAATCTAGTATTCCCAGATAGACAATTTTATCTGTAAGCTAGAGATAAAATTTACATGGGAATCTCAATAATGAATTCAGTACCTTCACTGAGGATAGAATAGCAAGACAACTTTCCACCGTGAGTTTGTTCAACAATTTGTTTGGCTATAGCTAATCCTAAACCTGTACCTTTTCCCACTGCTTTAGTAGTAAATAAATGGTCAAATATTCTTTGTTTAATTTCTTCACTTATACCCTTGCCATTATCATGAATTGATATTTTTATGTAATTATTTTCAACAAATGTTTTAACATTAATTTCCAGTGACTTCGATTTTATTTCCTGATAACTAAGACTTGCAGTTGACTCATCTAATGAGTCAATGGCATTCGCCAAAATATTCATAAATACTTGATTTAGCTGACCGGGAAAACATTCTACTTCTGGTAAATCGCTGTATTTAGTAATAACTTCAATCGCCGGACGTTGTTCATTGGCATTGAGACGGTGTTCATTGGTCACAACCTTAACTTGTGACCAATGACTTGTTACCAGAGGCATTAAAAACAGATAATTAACTTGTCTTTGTTTAGGGTTCGGACAATTAGAGCGATTACAAGACCATCAACCGCTAAATGTGACTTGGATACTTATACGTTGTTTCTGCTGGCAGAATCGAAATATCCAGGCTGCACCCGTTTGGCAGAAATCATGGAAGATTTGTCGCATGATAGTGTCAATAGATTTTTGTTACGTGAGCGATATGAACCCAAGGATTTATTTGAAGAAATAAAGCCAAACATCAATCTAATGGGAGGCACTTTAAGTGGAGATGATACAGTAATTGACAAGCCTCATAGTGACCCAAAAATAACAGAATTAATTGGTTACTATTACTCAGGTAGACATCATCGTGCTGTCAAAGGAATTCAGTTAATCACCTTGTATTACACGGATTTGTTAGGTAAATCTGTGCCTGTAAATTACCGCATTTATAACAAACAAGACCAGAAGACTAAATAGGTTGGCGGGGTAAACGACCCTGCAACTGTAATTGAGCCAGGCGATTAGAAGTTAAGGGAACAAGCGGATGAAACAGGTGTTTTGTCGGTGCTTCTTGATCTACGTGGTCAGCTTGTGCCAAGCGAAGATGGTTTTCATCGAGCAAAATAGGAAAAGAGAAATCTCCAGCTAGTTGGTTGTTTTGCAGTATCAACTGTTGCAAAATAGCCGCGCTATATTGACTACGCAATACGCCGATCACTTTGCCAGTATCAGGATTGCGGATCGGCAGATCGGCTAGTGCTGATGGAGTAATTTGAGGCGATCGCTTTTGTAAAGGCTGACTGCAACCACTCAAAAAACGGGCGCTACTAAAACCAAAGCCAGCCAATCCTAAAAATTTTAGGAACTCACGACGGTTGATTCGTCTTTGTCGAAATTGCTTAACTGCTTTAGCTACAGCTAAACGTTGTTGATAATCTGCGTCATTCATGAAAATGTATCTGAGGGAATTTTTTAAAAGTATTATTGAATCAAGTAATACCAATTTAAGAAAAGAATGCGACAGATAGAAATCAGGAAAGTCTTACTGGAGCTAGATTTCTTAATTGCGTTAGCGAGCCTGCGAGCGTCATTGCGAATTGCGAATTGGTATAAGGTAAAACTATTGTCAACACCTCAGTAGTTAGTATTCCCAGATACGCTCAGAAATTTCAAAATACTGGAATTTCCATCACAAACTCAGTACCTTCACCCACAACAGAATTACAAATCAACTTACCACTGTGGGTTTCTTCGACAATTTGTTTAGCTATAGCCAAGCCTAAACCTGTACCTTTACCTACAGCTTTTGTTGTAAATAAATGGTCAAAGATTTTGCGTTTTACCTCTTCGCTCATGCCTTTACCATTATCAGTAATGGAGATTTTCACAAATTTATCTACTATTGATGTGGTAATTATAATGGAGTTAGGGTCAGCCTGAATTTCCTCAAAATTACGGCCGTGACTCCATTCCTCTAATGCGTCAATGGCATTAGCCAAAATATTCATGAATACCTGATTTAATTGCCCAGGGAAACATTCAACTTGGGGTAGATTACCGTAATTAGTTATTACTTCAATTGCTGGACGTTGTTCGTTAGCTTTGAGACGATGTTTGAGAATCAAAATTGTACTATCAATACCTTCGTGAAGATTAAATGGCACTTTGTATTCTCTATCAGCACGGGAGAAAGTGCGTAGAGAAGTGCTGATATTTTTTAATCTGTCGCAAGCCATTGTCATAGAATCCAGCATTTTAGGCAAGTCTTCTATGGTATATTCCAAGTCAATTTCTGACTCGTGGTCGAGGATTTCTTCAGTTTTATCAGGTAAAGTTGCTTGATAAATTTTTAAATGTTCGATAATATCGGCAAAGGTGGGTTTAGCTTGTTTGAGACTGGCAGCAATAAATCCTAAAGGATTATTCATTTCGTGAGCGACACCAGCAACTAAGTTACCCAAGGCGGACATTTTTTCACTTTGAATAATTTGTAATTGGGCTTGTTGTAAATCTTGTAATGCTTTTTGTAGCTCTTGTGCTTTTTGTTGAATTTGGACTTCGGCAAGTTTGCGCTCAGTAATATCATCTGCTAGGGAAGCAACTCCAATTAACTCACCGTCTGCATTGACAAGCGGATTGTTATACCAAGCACAAATAATAGTTTTACCATCCTTGGTAATATTTTCATTGATACAGTAATTGCCACCTTGCTGCAATAAAAGATCGGTGGTAACCTGATTGATTTGTGTTTGAATCGGGGGAGGAATAATCAATTGGACTGAACTACCCAAAACTTCCTGTTTGCTATAACCAAATATTTTTTCTGCGGCTGGATTCCAGTCAGTAACACAGAAATTAGTATCCCACTCTATGACTGCCAGTGGAGTTTGTTGTACCAATAACTGGAGGCGTTGTCCTGATGCTTGCAAGCGAATCTGTGCAGAATTTAACTCATCCAGCGATCGCTCTAGCTGTTGTTTTGATTCCTGAGAATGTTGATAAAGTTGGGCATTTTCTAGAGAAATGGCAGCTTGAGCGCAAAGTAAATTCAGGAGTTCGATGCGATCGCTCGTGAACGCTCCCTTTAGGAAATTATTTTCTAGATATAAAATCCCCAGTAATTTACCTTGATGCAAAATCGGGCTACACAAAATACTTTGAGGCTGTTGACGGATAATATAGGGGTCATTGGCAAAGGCGATATCTGCGGTTGCATCCAATAAAACAACAGTTTGTTGACTGTGCTTGACTTTATAAATCAGCTTGTGGGGAATATCTTGTCTGTCTTCAATGGCAAGACTTTGCAACACAATGGGTTTTGTTCCTTGGGTAATTGCCCCTTGAATTAGCAGATGATTGTCTTGCAACAGCATCAACAGGCATTTATCAGCCCCAGCATTTTCGATGATGATGGAAAGTAATGATGCAAGTAGTTTGTCCAGTTCAATTTCACCAGAGATCGTCTGAGATGCTTTGAGAATTGCTTTTAAATCGAGAGTATCGGAGACACTGCTGCTGGATGTACCCGAACTAGTAGATGTCACAGTCCCCAAGGCGAAGATAGTTTCTTTAGTTGAAAGAGGCGAACGGCTTTGCTGTAATATGGGTGCAAACAATTGGGGATAACGTTTTTCTAAGTCCGCGACTTTGGCTTTTGCACCCCAACGGGCATAACAATAGTAAGCTTCAATCATATATTCTTGAGCTATACGCTGTTTGTCCCAATCAAGATAAAATTTGGCGGCGAGTTCGTTAGCTAGTGCTTCTTCTTGGATATATTCGTTAGCTTTCGCCCCAGAAATTGCCTTGTCATAAAATTCAGTTGCAGCGATTTTTTCACCCAAAACCCGATGACGTTCAGCCTCCACTAGATACCATTTATGCAAGTGATTCATGGTTGCTTGTTGCGCCCATTGATGCAGAATATTTTGATGGCTTTGCATCTGAAGCAGAATGTCTGCTGACTCGGTTGGCGACTGACTGGGTAAAAGTGCTAGATGTGTGAGGGCAGCATAAAAGTGGAAAATGCCAGTATGCACAGATCCGGCTGCTGCCATAAAATAGGGCTGGATTTGGTGAATATAGTCAAGGGCATTCTGATAATTGCTAAACAAGTAGGCAAGCATCAGTTTGTAGACATAGCCAAAAGCGATAGGCACGAGATCGTTGTCCTGCTGATGCTTCGGCCACATTAGTGTTTCATTGTAAAAAGTGCCAATCAAGTTATCAGGTTGGCTGACTGTTTCTTGCAAATTCTCCACTACTTGATGCACTGAGTTTACTAGAATACAAGCCGCATCCTGTTTCACTTGGGTCAAAAAAAGGCTGTAAGGAGGTAATTCGGCAGACAAAGTATCTAAGTTAACATTAGCGAACAATGAGATATGGGCATGACCTTGCATATTATAGCCAGCGTAGAGAAAATTCCCAGTTTCCATACAACCTGTATAGGCTTCTTTCATCGTCAATAGCGTTGTTAAAAGTGATTGTTGGCGATGTTGGATAAAACCTCCAAAAATGCCGGCGACAAGGCATTTCATAGCCTGATTATTGAACTTTTCATGTAACGAGATAGCTAAATAACCAAACTTGTAGCCAACTTCCACCTCATTAAAAAAAGCACATAATACCATGCCATAAATTACATATCCTATGGTTGAGGCGGGATGATTACCAAATTGCAGCGATAAGCGTACCATTGTTGCACTCAACAGGGGTAGTAAACTCGGATTACCAACCAATATGGGTGCAAACAAAATTTTCAACAATTGCATTGCTGCGATCGCTTTGGGTTCACTCATCATGGGTAAGTCGATGAGTGACTCGATTTCTCTGCCGTTGAGTTGGCCTTGCAAGTCTTGTAAGGCTTGGCTAATCTTTGCTTCGTCTGCTTGTGTGGGTAAATCTATGCCAAATTCTGCTAGTGCATCTCTGGCGATGGCGATCGCTTCTAACATCTGGCTGCGAGCTGTTTGGGCTGCGATTTGAATTTCAAAAATCTTCACTTTGTCAAAAATCGTTTTTGCCTGCTGCAATACTAGTGCAGCCTGTTGTTCCATGCTCTCAAAATCACCATTTAAATAACTGGCTTCGGCAGCTGCTACATACAAATTTAGGGCTAATTCATATTGTGTTTGCCAGCAGTCGGACTCTAAAAGGGCGATCGCAATTTGGAAATACTCGGTAGCGGCGGTATAAGCAGTAGCGGTTTGAGCTTTTACCCCAGCTTGAAAGTTTAATTGGGCTAGGGTTTGGCGATCGTTTGCTTGAGTGATCAATCCCAGCCCTTGATTTAAATGCCCAACAATATCAAAGATTCTTTCTTCTTGCTCATTCTCTAACAATCGTTGTTGAAGTAAGCGTCCAATTTGTAGATGAGTTGTTTGTTTTTGGTCATCAGGAATCAGAGAATAAGCGGCTTGTTGCACTCGGTCATGTAGAAATTTGTAATTAACGTTTTGTTGATTTTCTGGAGTAGATGCTTGAGTTTCTTGCCCGACATAAAACTTATAAACATCACCAATTGGTAAGATTAATCCTTCTTGTAATGCTTTCCATAAACAAGCTGCTGTTTCAATTTCCGATTGTGATGAAACAATGGCTAAAGTTGCTAAATCAAATTGATTACCAATACAAGCCGCTAACTGCAATATATTTTGTGTTGATGGCGGTAGTTTTTGCAATTGCAGACTCATAAAAGCCACAACATCATCTGTAACTGATTGCGCCTTGACTTCAGCTATATCACATTGCCAACAGCCTAATCCAAAATCAAATTTAACCAGTCCATCTTGATGTAATGCTTTCAAAAACTGGGTAACAAAAAATGGATTACCTTGAGTTTTTCGATAGATTAATTCAGAAAAATTCCATACCAATTCTTCTGGACATTTAAGTGTGTCAGCAACTAATTTATTGACTTCAACTTTACTTAAGGTTGCTAAGGTAATTGTGTTAATTGTTGCCTGTGTTTTCTGAATTTCACTCAAGGTCAGCATTAATGGATGTGCTGGGTAAACTTCGTTATCACGATATGCACCAATGATGAAAAGATGACCAGTATCTGTCATTAATAGCTGCATTAATTTTAATGATGCAGAATCAGCCCATTGCAAATCATCAAGGAATATTACTAAGGGATGTTCTTTAGTAGTAAAAACTTGGGTGAATTTTTGAAATAATAAGTTAAAGCGATTTTCGGCGGCTGTTCCTGATAGTTCTGGGGCTGGTGGTTGTTGTCCAATAATTTTTTCTAATTCGGGAATAACTTCAATAATTACCTGTCCATTTTCCCCAACAGCCTCTAATATTTGATTTCTCCATTGCTGAATCTGTACATCACTTTCAGTCAATAATTGCCCCATTAAATCACGAAATGCTTGGACAAATGCACTAAAGGGAATATTGCGTTGAAATTGGTCGTATTTACCTTTAATAAAATAGCCCCGTTGTCTAACAATCGGTTTATGCACTTCATTAACAACGGCTGTTTTCCCAATTCCAGAAAAACCCGCTACCAACATCATTTCTGTTGCGCCTTGGCTGACTCTCTCAAAGGCTTCAAGTAGAGTTTTTACTTCGGTTTCTCTGCCATAAAGTTTATCAGGGATGATGAAGCGATCGCACACATCACGCTGTGCAATTTCAAAACTTTCAATCTCACCAGTTTCTTTTAATTGAGTTAGACATCTTTCTAAATCAAATTTCAATCCTAATGCACTCTGATATCTATCTTCAGCATTTTTCGCCATCAGTTTACTGACAACTTCTGAGATAACTGAAGGGATATCTGGATGAATTTCATGTATGAGTGTGGGAACTTTCGCAATATGAGAATGCACCAATTCCATCGCATCATTAGATACAAATGGTAATTTTCCTGTTAATAGTTCATAGAAAGTCACACCCAGGGAATAAAAATCTGTGCGATAGTCAATTCCCCGATTCATTCTCCCAGTCTGTTCGGGAGAGATATAAGCTAATGTTCCTTCTAAAACATTGGGGTTAACTAGAGTTTGGGTTTCTCTGGGTAATAATGAAGCAATACTAAAGTCAATTAATTTAACTTGCTTAGTTTGAGGATTAATTAATATATTGCTGGGTTTAATATCTTTATGAATAATTCGCTCGTGGTAGAGTAGGTTGAGGATGTCGCACAGTGCGATCGCTATTGCTAAAAACTCCTCTAAAGAGGTAACACCCTGATTTTCCGTAAAATAATCCTTGAGAGAAATTCCGCCAAAGTCTTCCATAACTAACATATAGCCATTATGTAGGGACTCAAGGCTATATGTTTGGATAATTAGAGGTGAGTTGAGATTTTTGCCAATGGTGTATTGATTGCGAAATAGCAACAATTCGCTAAAACTGGGATAAGGATTTTTCAGTAGTTTGATTACTACTGGTACTGAGTCACTGTCTCTGACTGCACGATAAACTAGCGTTCTGGAACCATTGTAAAGTTCTTGTGTAAGTTGATATCCCGGAATAATCACAAGATTGCTCACCATATTACATTTATCTGATAATTTCTCAATCTAGTATTCCCAGATGGATGAATTTATCTGTAACTTATAGCTAAAATTTAAACAAGTTAATCTACATAAATACGTGTATTCACTGACAACACGTCGGCAACATAGAGGACTGATATTTGATTTGGGAAAAAATCAGTACATTCAGATCAGGCTTCTTTCCTACTCCCGACTCCCCATTCCCTATTCCCTACCTACACAAATAAATTCAGAAATCAAACCGGATTCCTATAACTTATAAATGTGGATTTGTTTGACAATCTTCCGAAGCTTGCCTATTAGGAAGTCTATTACTTTAGCAACACATTTGGTAATCAGTGAAGAGTTACACCTAAAGAATAAAAATCGGTCTTTTGAGTAATAATTCTTTCACCTTAAAGTTTCTAGCGATCGCTTATCTGATGATTGCACACTAGGCCATATCTGCGGTAAGCTCTTAAAATAGCGTACTGATAAAGATACACAATCGCAATCTACAATTTCAAATGCGAGTTTTATCAAAAGCCCGTGACGAGGATTGAACTCGTGACCTCACCCTTACCAAGGGTGTGCAGTCTTGTTGGCACAAGACTTTCAGTCATAACTGAGTGGTTTTCAAACAACTATTTGGTAGAAATTTGGTAGAAAACAAAAAACTCTCAAACACCTGAAAGATAGGAAGTTTGAGAGAATGAAGTCCGACTTTAATAAGTTAGAACGCAAGCTTATAAACGCTAATGCAAGTATTAAGCCACTAAAAATAGAGAATGACAAGGGTAGGCTGAGGATTCGCGTAAGACGCAAGGATATTAGCTTCACCAAGTACACATTTGACTACTCAGAAAATGGGATAGAAGCTACCCTAGCTATTTGTAGGGACATCCTAGCTGATTATTACCGAGGCAACTTTGACCCAACTTTAGTTAAATATGGACTGGCTAAACCAGATGCACCGAAGTTAACTGAGGTCAGGTTGCTACCAGTTGGAGATAATTCGGAACCGACTTTACTAGAAATCTGGGAAGCTTATAAAGCGTTAAAGCCAGACGTACCTAAATCTACACTAAAAAACAGATGGATACCTATAGATAGATGGTTGTCAAAATGCCCTAGTGAGTGTCTACAAGTTTCTAACGCTGATAAGTTGCTGGCATGGTTACGTACTAAGCACAAAGACGGTTATATTGAACCCCCACTACGCACACTTAGAAGTGCAATAAATATAGCAATCAAGCTAGGGAAAATTAAAGACAATAATCCGATGGGAGCATTAATAGCAATGCTGGAAATTGACGGTAAAAATATTCAAATTTACTCTAAGCAAGAAGCTAAAATAATATTACAAACATTCAAGGATGGTAGATTTGATAATGTTAATTCAGCTTACACAAGTGCTTACTATGCACCATTTGTAGAGTTCAGAATTAGAACTGGTTGCCGTCCTAGTGAAGCAATAGCTTTAACTTGGGATGATATCAAAGACAACGGTAATAAATGCCAAATTGTCTTTAATAAGCGATACTCTAGCGGTCAACTTTTACAAGGTACGAAGAATGGTATAGACGCTAGAATATTTCCTTGCAATAAACAACTAACAGATTTTATTAGAAGTTTACCAAAAATAGATAATGAAAATAATTTGGTGTTTCCTAGCTACGAAGGAACATATTTAGATGGTGGAAATTTTCATAGCCGATACTGGCAGCCAATAGTTAACAAACTGTTTACAGCTAAAGCAATTAGTAAAGAGTTAGTTTTTTATGATTTACGTCACAGCTTTATTACTTGGTTAGTGAGAGACGGTATAGACATTAAAACTATTGCTACTATCTGTGGGAACTCCCCTGAAACAATTATGAAATATTATCTTGCAACTAATGATGACATTGAGTTACCAGAAATTTAAAGTTTTAAAAATGGTTTTTAAGTACAACTAACTCTAATGCTTAACATCAGGTAATCAAATCTTACCTGATTTTTTATATACCTAATTATCAATACTCATTAAAGCCTCTAGTAAATATTTAAATTAGTGAGTATTCAACCAGACAATAAAACTCAAATTGATAGGCATAGAAAAATATCAGTTTAATAATTTATCCGTTAGAAAATATTTATATAAGATAATCTCTATGTGTACTGCTGGGTTATTTAGTGTTATTAACCTATATACCAAAATAACACTCCTTCGTATGCAAAATTAACATACTTTACATACTTTGGGACGTAAAGCTCCAATCGCTAACAAATAGTAATCCTAGAATTAATTATAAAATTCTAAGACCATACCATATATGCTAACTAAAACCATTTACGAGCTATATTGAATGCTTCTCTACTGTAAAATCTAATATTTCTGTTGATTTCACGCTCATTTTCTAACTCTCTTTTATTCTGGTTTCTCTGCCAAAAATAAAGCTCCTGAGTCTCCTGCGGTGTCAGTTCTCCACGGGATTGTTTTATTTTCAGAATTTTGATTCTAGCTGGTACAAAATTATCTGAAAAAGATACTATTTGACCTGGAATAGCAAAATTAGAAAGCATTATCCTCTCTCTGAATTCTGGCATAGGATTAATAATGCCTTTTTCATAGTCACCAATTTTTTGATATTGGATTGTATTTGAATTTTGAAAACTCTGCTTTAATTCTTGCCCTATCGCATCCATTTGAGCTTTTCTTCTCTCTTTAAAAAACCTTCTTTCTCTGATTTTTTCTAGTAAATTCATATTTTTAATATTCATTTAATTTTTATTCCTTAAAATCAACTTTTTTAATTCTTATAAATATATTATACTAAAAGTAATACATATATAACACATGAGTATTATGAAAAATCAAGTAATCGTTAAAAGCTTTAGACTGCATACAGATGTAATTGATTTGTTGCAGAGAGAAAGTAAACGAACAAAGCTTAGTCACTCTGAATTAATTAGAGTAGCTCTTAAGGCTTTGAAGCCGGAAATACTAGACAAGATACAAGAAGTAAAAGAACTAATTTCAGCGTAATTATGTCAAATAAAAACAGAATAACGAGTATGAGAAATTACACTAAACCTGAAAAGAAACAGGTCGTAGACGATTTTTTACAGATGTTACGTAAGGCTGTAGCACCTTACATTAAAAAATATAAGGAAGCTAGAAAAACCCCCAAGGGTTACTGGATTTCAGATTTTAGCGGCTATCGGATAAAGGATAGTTCTAAAGTTCAGGTTGACCACAACGCTGCTATTGGTAAAAGCTTCCGTCAACTTGCACATAAATTTATTTCTGATAAGCAAATTGATTTAGATTTAGTATCTTTTATGTCAAAAAAAGAACTAGATTCAATATTAAAAGACTGGGTACAGTTCCATAATATTGAGTGCGAATTACAGATAGTTTCAGCATCTCAGAATAAATATCTATGGCTAAAGTACAAAGACAAAATTAACCTTCCGTATACTTGTTTTTATATAAACTAAAAAGTACCGTTGACTCCAAAAATAACGACACTTTAAAATCAGTCCTAATCTAAGGAGTGTAAACTATGCCTATGACAACAAAGACATGATTTTAGCTGGAGAGCAAAATAAATGCCAAATTGGCAACTATGAAAGTAGTTAATCTGCTATTATTGCTTAAATAAATGCTAAATCAGCTAGGGAAGAGACACTCAGAGAAGTTGAAGTGTAAACTATTGCTGAATTAGTAGACTCAGCAGAGACAACAGTTATAAAATTATCAATTTGACTACAGAAGAAAACAAACCTGACAGCATGAAGAATTTAAGTTATCAAGAGGCAACCTAACCAAATTTTGATAATTACCTTAAGATAAAAATTTATACTAGCATTTAATAAATTTACTTATCTAATAAATTAGGGATGAAATGCTGTAATGTAGTTATTTCTAATTCTCAAAAAAATAGATTATTTAAAAAATTCATCTTAATAGATGAGTAAAATTATACTGATTTATTTTGTAAGTGAATTAAGAATAAATAAATCAATATATAAACAAAAGAAGTATATTTTTATGCAAACACATAAGCTATTGCTAGACACACAAAAATGGACTCGTAAAGCAGACAGAGATAAAGGTGAAATAGGTGAAATTAGTAACAGAATTATCTACCATCCTGTAGAAATTACAATAGAGGAATTAGCTACTAAAGTAACTCAGCCTTATGGGCAAAGCTGGACTACTGCTTATCTAATTCCTACTCCTAGAAAGGATAAGACAGGAAATATTGTTACAAACGAAAAACAAGAGATTGTTTTTACACGTCAAAATGAGGGATGGAAATCTCAATCTTTATTTGCTTTGGATTTTGACAATACAAAAAATTCAATTCCTATTACTTTGGATGATGTACTTAACAGGATAGAATTTTATGGTCTAAATTGTACATTTGCCTATAATACTTTTTCTAATAGTGAAAGTTTACCTAAATTCCGGGTAGTCTTTCAAACAAGACAGGTAGTTACAGATATATATGAGAGACAGAGGATTGTTGATGCTTTACATAGGCTGTTTCCTGAAGCAGATAATACAAAAGAACCCGCTAGAATGTTTTTTGGTGGACGTGAACTAATATATACAAACTATAATTATTTTCTAGACCTCAATCTACTCACAGTAGCAGCTAAATCAGAAGCAACATCTAATAGTAAAAACCTGAGTCGAGATTTAACAAATCTTGAACAAGCTACACAGAATGATGCCAAAGAATATTTAGAAAATTGTGTTGCTGTGTGTGTGTATGAAAACGAGAGTTACTATATTAATAAATATAGTGAATCCCATTTTTATACACACGAACATACATCTCTTCAAGAAATATCTTGGCAGCATCTAAAGAATAAAGTAAAGATAATCAAAGATTTAGAATTAGGAAAATGGCTTACATATCCTGAGTATTTCGGCTTAGTTACTAATTTAATTCATATCAAAGGAGGTACACAAAAGTATAAAAAATTGGTAGAACTGATGAAGAAAAATAATGAATATACTGAGGATTGGGAAACGGCATTAAATGTAAAACCTCGTTTTTTTGAGGTACTTTTAAACCTGCCTAGTATAGTTAAAAAATATGGGTATAGACCTGCAAAATTAAAGACATTTAGTCCTTATGAGGAGGACGGTAAATATAATACACTAATACAGGCAGCTAAAACATCTAGTATTATTAGAACTCAACCTTATACGACTATTTCTTTATCAAAAGCAGAGAAACAGTTTGAGAAATTATTAAGGAATGCACTTAAAGCAAAAAATAATAAGGTTTATGTATTTAAAGTAGCTACAGGTTTGGGCAAAACAAGACTTATAGAAACATTAAATAGTGTAGTTTTAGCTTTTCCTACACATCAACTAAAAGAAGAAGTCGGTGAAAGTAGGATGAAGATAACCTGTGAAATTATACCTGAATTACCTACAAATATTCCAGAAGAACTAAAAAATAGATTAAGTCATTTATATAAAGTAGGTGCTACAACTGAAGCAAGTAGAATTATTACGCAAGAAGCAGATAACTATGAAGAGTTAAAAAAATATCGTCATCAGTTTATCAGAGGAATTGAGTCTACCTCTACTGTATTAACTACACATGACAAGGCTTTATTTATAGACTTTCCACATTTAAATACTGTTGTCTTTGATGAAGACCCTATCAATAAACTACTCAGTATTGGCAGTATAACTAAAAATGATTTATTAAAATTAAAATCTAATATCCGTGATAAAGGAGATAAAAATACAATTGCTAATTTAATTAAAGAAATTGAATCTAGTAGAACTAATTGCCCATTGGCAATGCAACCACTTGTCTTTAATAATTATGTAGACTTATCAGAAGAAGTAATTAACAATAGCAATGATTATGAAGGCAAGATATTAGAATTTTTTGATAGTAATTTTTATACTATAGATAGCCATGATACCTCAGTTATACATTATATAAAGAAAAATAAATTACCGAATAAAAAGGTAATTATTTTGTCGGCTACTGCTGACCGTAATTTTTACGAAGAGTTAGTTGGTAATAGATTAGAATTCCATGATTTAAGTAATGTAGAATTAAAAGGAATTATTCTTCAAGATAGTACATATAGTTTTAGTAGATATTCATTAAAAAACTCTAAATGTGTAGAGTATGCGTTAAATCAAACAAAGGATTATGAGGCTGTAATTACATTTGCTGCTTATAAAAGCCATTTTCCAAATGCAGTCGAAAATATGCACATAGGAAACGTATTAGGTTACGATGGGCTAAAAGGCAAGAAAATAGCAATTATAGGTACACCATACCACAATCATTTAATGTATGCTCTTTTTGCTGCTTGTTTAGGTGTGCAATACAAAGCAAGTGATTTCCAAATGACTGACCAAACTATTGAGAGAAATGGAATTCAATTTAACATTAAAACTTATAAAAACGAAGGTTTAAGAAACATACATTTAACTCTCATGGAAGCTGAATTAAGGCAAGCAATAGGTAGAGCAAGACTTGTAAGAGAACCTGGAGAAGTTTTATTACTTAGTGGGCTGCCACTACCAGAAGCTTGTATTAGCGATGAGGAAAAGACAGAAAAGAGACAACAATTTGAAGTGAATAAAGCTGTTGCTAATACTGAATCAGTATCCTTGTTACAACTGTGTTTACTTGACGATGAATCGAACGTCAACGAACAATCACCAGTTTTGTCAAGGTGAGTTTTATTGTATATCCAAAAAATTCAGTATAAAACTGAATTTTTTAGATTGAAATTAATTCAGTTAAAAAGTCTAATCAGAATTTAGATTAATCCTTCAATGTTTCATATATGGTAAAACCTTGACCAGAGTATGATTCATAAATATGCTGATAAACTTCTAAACATTTTTTCTCATACACTTCGGCTGAGTAACTTTCGGGAAGTTTATCTAAAATATCTTTAATAGTTACCTCTACACCTGCTCTAGTCTGCTGACGTTTTCGCCAATCTAAAACTAACTTTTCTTTTTTTAACGTCTCTAGTAGTTCCCTAGCTACTTGTTTTACTTCCTGCTGTTCCTGTTTACTTAACTTAATTTCTGCTTGAGTCAGCAAGTCAAAAATCGCTAATTCTTCTTCAGTTAAATTATTTGACATTGCTCTTTTATCTTCTACCGTTAAATCTTGAGCAAAGTTAATTAACTGACTAAAAAACCATTCCACATTTCGAGAACCTGCATTATACTCATCTATCATGCTTTGGAATTTCTCTAAATAGTTGATGCGGGTTCTATTTAACTGAACCATCTGCTGAAGTTTTTGGTTGATAGTACCTTTGAGCTTTTCTGCTTCAGTACGCTTATAACCACTGTTAAATCTTGCTTGTAGTTCTTCAAAGTCTAGTTGACTGAGGTTTACTAATTGCTTTGGATTACTGGAGATGACAAACTCACCAGCAATAATAGAATCATCTAAAAGTTCCCCTACTTCTTCCATTACGTCAGAAACATCTGTATCTGGAAGTGTTAAGCGGATTTTCTCTGCTAGTCTCTCTAAAATGGTTTGAACGTTAGAAAATTCATTAGCAGCCGTATCAGGTAGAATCGCCTTATATAGTTTGGTTACATGACTGGTGATAGAAAAATAAGTACGTTTAGAATCATCATTAATTAAAATAGCCTCTACAGCCTCATCCCAGACTTTGGTACGTAAAAAAGCATCTTGAATATTTTCTAACGTGCTAAAGGCTATACCTTTAGCGGTACAGAAAGTTTTAGCTTCACTTATGGTATCCCGCAGTTGTTCTACTAATGCGGATTTGTCTTTAACTGGTGTCTCCCCTTCACGAATACCACCGCCAGATGCAGAACCATATATTGCTAAGGCTTGTTCTAAATCTCGGAATACGCCTATATAGTCAACTATTAAGCCGTTAACTTTATCTTTGAATACACGGTTAGCCCTTGCTATGGTTTGCATTAGGGTATGATTCCGCATAGGTTTATCTAAGTAGATAGTGGAACAGCTAGGTACATCAAAACCTGTAATCCACATTGCACAAACAAAGACTATCCTTAGCGGGTTATCTGCATCTTTGAATTTCTCATCTAGTCCAGGTGATTCACTTACTATGCGTTTACGGTGCGGTGTAATATCTAAACCTTTCTTCTGGAAAGCTTCTACTTCACCCTGTGATTGAGAAACTATCACCGCCATGTCTGTTTCTTCCATGTAGCAAATTTGTTTAGATAGTTTCTTTTGTTCAAATTCACTCAGATTAGGTGTAGCAAGTTCAGATTTAAGTTTAGTTAAATGTTGTTGCCAATATTTCTGTACTTTGTTGTACATTTTGACAGCAGTAAATCTATCAATAGAGACTACCATTGCTTTACTCTTGTAGCCTCTACCTAAGAAGTGTGTCACCATATCAGCCGCTATCGTTTCTAGGCGGTCTTCTCTAACAATAACTTGATATTCTCTAGTGCATTGACGCTCAAGATTATTTTCCTGTTCTTCATCCAGCATTGCATTTTCAATGATGCGCTGCATATCTTCATTAAGGTCATCATTGGTAAGCTGAAGTTCAGGAATACGATTTTCGTAGTAGAGAGGTACTGTAGCCTCATCTTCTATCGATTGACGGAAGTTGTAAATACTAACATAATCACCAAATACCTCTCTAGTTCTTTCTTCTCCTGCCATCAAAGGTGTACCTGTAAAACCAATAAATGCTGCATTTGGTAGAGCATTTCTTATGTTTAAGGCGAATGTATCGTATTGGCTACGGTGAGCTTCATCGGCAATTACAATGATGTCTGAACGGTCAGATAGTTTAGGGTAGCTTTCACCTTTTTCGGTGCGGAATTTTTGAATTAAGGTAAATATATAGCGGTGGTCTTCTTTGAGTAATTGCTTTAAATGTTCAGCGTTTTTGGCTCTAACTTCATTTTCTGGTTCTGTGACTACACCAGCGTAGGCAAAGTTTTTATAAATTTGGTTGTCTAGGTCTTCTCTATCGGTGATGATTAAAAATGTCCAATTTCCTGCTAATTTACGGAGTATTTTTTGCGAGAAGAACACCATTGAGTAGCTTTTACCGCTTCCTTGGGTATGCCAAAATACACCTAATTTACCTTGGTTGTCTTGAATATGCTGAACTCCCTCAATAGCACTGTTAACGCCTAGAAATTGATGATTTTTAGCAACTACTTTGACTAATGAACCTTTTGCAGTGTAGAAGAAGATAAAATTTTCTAACAGGTCTAACAGTTTTGACTTTTCACAAGTTCCCCTAATTATTGTGTCTAGGGAAATTATGCCTTGTTCCCCTTCACTGTTGATTTTCTTCCATTCGCTGTAGTGTTCCCAGGATGCTGTTAGGCTACCTATACGGCTTTTACTGCCATTAGAAAGTATGATAAAGGCGTTATACCAGAAAAGCTGAGGAATTGTTTGTTTGTAGTCTTGGAGATTGTTTTTATAGGCTAGTTCTAAGCGTTTGTGATGGGCTTTAAGTTCAATAAATACTAAGGGTAAACCATTAATAAAGCCTATCAAGTCAGCACGTCTAGTATAGATTTCTCCTGTCACCCAGAACTGAGAAGCTAGGAAAAAATCATTATTGGTCGGATGTTCCCAGTCAATAACCTTGACTGTTTCTACCTGTTCCTCATCATTGGCATCTTTGAAGTGTACCTTGATGCCTGTTTTTAGTATTTGGTGAATTTCTCGGTTAGCGTTTTCTAAACTTAAGGTGTTACGACTGCGGGTAAGTTCTTCTGTAGCGAGTTCTAAGGCTTCATCTGGTAAGTCTGGGTTAAGTCTGGTTAAGGCTGTACGCAGTTTGGGAAGTAACACTACCTCATCCCTGGTTAGTCTGCCTAATGTGCCATTTGTGCCTAGTTCTTCATCGTAGCAATTGGCAGTATTCCAGCCTATTTCGGAGAATAGTTGAATTGTGGAGTTTTCTAACGCTTGTTCTGAGTCAGGGTGAGGATAGGGCATAGATGCTGGTGTATTTTTATTATGTAGGTTATACCCAGTTATACTTGAAGCTATTTAAGTTAGGCTAGTATGATGAGTATAATATATAACTATATGTAAGCCCTCGACTGAAGAAAAATGCTTTAACTGCAAATTAATGTAGAAAAGCACACCAATTTCTGCATTCTTGTTGAAGTAAAACTTTATGTTTTAAAAGATATAAATCAGTGCTAATTTATGCGTTTATTCAGGCTAAATCCAAATCCTTATGATAAATACAATTACAAGAACTACAAGCCGGAAGAGGGTATTTATCTGCAATTTATTGACGATGTACCGTACTTTAAAACTCAAATATATGGCTGGGCTATTAGAACTGTGCAGTCTGATAATTCAAGTATAAATATCTTACCTATTATTTTGACTGACTCAACTAAGCAAGAATTAAAAATTAAGCTCAATGAGCGTAAATTTTCTGGAGAAGAAATACTTATAAAGTATGGAAGTTGCCATAAAAACCTTAATAATATTAACTTTATTAAAGAAGAAAGTTCACCTGTTAGTAAAGATGTAATTGTATCTTTGGAAGTACCTTTATATGCTGCACAACCGTATTACGAATTTGAGGGTGAATTTGCAGTCTTGCTAGGTTCGTATGGTAATTACTATGGCAAATTAAATGGTAATAACTATCTTGAGAAAGAAAATGCTTTATGTGCAGCAGTTATTAAAATGGCTGAAGGTTCAATTTTAAAGCTTAAGTATACTAACCGTTATAATCAGGGTCAAATAATTGAAAATATAGTAGGTAATGAATTCAAATTTATAGCTCACAATGGTTATTTGATGAGATTTGATGACTATGAATTTAATACAAATTTTTCTGATTTTGCCATTGATTGACCTAACGTAAGTCAAAATCCAATTTTTTCTATTATCCTGATAATAAAAATATCTACTTATTAAATAGTTAGCTTGAGTCAAGCAGCAATATCTAGCCTGTCAATGTTCAGTTTTTCTAAATCTATCTCTCCTGAAATAAGTTTGGGAAGAAGTAGGTCACGGGTTTTGCGGAGATTTTGATTTTTCAAAAGTAAGTTTTTTATCTGTAAAAACAGAGGAGTAGTCATATTGATAAATAACTGCATAATCTTTTGCTCAGGTAGTAAAAAATTAAATATTTTTATTTTTTCTAAACTTAAGTTATCTTGAGTAGTACCTTTAGAAACATTCTGCATCCTGATTTTGATAGTATCAATAGAGTATTTAATAAATTCTGCACTTACTAAATTAGTATCTGGTACGAATCCAACTATACTATCTGGAAAACAAGCCCGAAAATTTAGTATTGCTGTTTCTGCAATGTTGGCAGCTATTGTAATTAATAGTGTATCTCCTTCCCAAAGTTTACTTTGAGCTAAACCATTATCATTATAGGTTTGAGTATAATTCGTAATATATAAAAATGCTTCTTTAACTTCCCCGGTTTGAATAAAGGGATAATTGCCCCCAAACAAAGAAGGGTCATTTCTTGGACGATGTTTTGATTTTCCTCTTGCCAGTAATCCAAGCTGTTCAAGTTTTTTAACATTCCAGCCTTCAGGAATTAAACCTAACTCTGACTCAACCATTTTTACCTGTTCATGACCAGGGAAGCGGAATTTTACAAACCACTCATGGTAGAGAAATTGCGCCATTTCTTCTAATATCTTGATGCGTTTTGTATTGTTTTCAATTAGGTCATCATAGGCTGAGAGAATGGATGCTATTTTTATTTGGGTGGGGAGTGGAGGTAGTTTAGGTAATTCTAAATTACGAATATCCCGCATATTCAAATGGTGTACAGTTGCACCATTTGATAAACCAAGTATTTTCCCTTGGATTTCATCACCTAGTAGTAGATAACAAAGATAATGAGAGTCAATTTTATTATTATCAGCCCTAATTAATACAGTTCTCTGTCCTAAACAAACTTTTAAGTTTTGAGGAATGATAGCAACATTTCCAATAGGAGCTTCACGAGCTAGAATTAAATCACCAGATTGAGGAATAGCTCTCTTAGTCCAAGCTTTGTAAGTGTCCTCTGAAACACGATTTACATTATCAAGTATTAGTCTCCCTCTTCCAATATTAGGTGTCCTTATTGAAGGGTAGCCAGTTGATTGTGTTGGTGCAGTTTTATGCTCACAGTCAACAACCAATTCACAGACATCTTTCAGTGTTATGTTCTGGTTCATTTTGATATACCCTCCAGTAACATCACCACATTCTCAGCAATTTTATCTTCTAACTCTCTAGCCTCAGCATTCAAAACTTCCAATTCCTCATTCAACTCTTCCAATTTCTCAGCAAAATCAAAATCCTCTACTACTTTTTCAGCTACTCCTACATAACGACCAGGGTTTAAACTCCAACCCTGTGCCTCAATATCATCAATAGTTGCTACCTTACATAACCCAGTGACATCAATATATTTACCTTCTGGGAATTTCTCTTTCAGTAGTGCATCACTACCATTAGTATTTTCTACCGCTTCACCTCTGTATAGCCTGACAATATTAGCGATAAATTCAATCTGTTCTGGTGTAAATTCTCGATGCGCTCTGTCTATTTGTGTGTAAATATGTCTAGCATCAATAAATAAAACTTTATTTTTACGAATTGTATCTACTTTACCCTTATCTAAAAACCATAAAGTACAAGGTAAAGTTACGGTGTAGAAGAAGTTAGAACCTACAGTAACCATGACATCTACTACACCTAACTGTATTAACTTCTTACGAATTTCTAACTCAGAACCTCTAGCATCACTGGCAGAGTTAGCCATAACAAACCCTGCTCTACCAGTCTCATTTAAGGCACTGTAAAACAAATGAATCCAAATATAGTTAGCATTATCTACCTTGGGTAATCCTAACTCGTTAAAGCGAATATCGCCTTGCATTCGCTCTTTATCCACCTTATCAACATTAAATGGTGGATTAGCCATTACAAAATCAAATTGACCTATATCTATATTGGCGTGGTTAACTTCATAATAAGTATTGCCCTGTTTAATGTCTCCTGAAAGTCCATGTACTGCTAGGTTCATCTGACATAAGTTAACAGTCTCCCCTACTTTCTCTTGACCATAAATACTAATTTCTTGGTTAGGGTTCTTTTTATGTCTTTCTACAAACTTTGCACTTTGTACAAACATACCACCAGAACCACAGGCTGGGTCATAGATACGTCCGTGATATGGTTCTAAGATTTCAACTATTAATTTAACTATAGAAGTAGGTGTAAAGAATTCTCCGCCTTTTTGCCCTTCACTCATGGCAAACTTACCAAGGAAGTATTCGTAAATCTTCCCGAAAGCATCCCCTTCTAAGTCAGCACCAAAATCAATCTTGCTAAATTTTTTGAGTAGTTCTATCAGTAACTCATTATCGAGACGATTATAGTTTTTAGGTAAAGCACCATTTAAATCTGTATTTTCATCTTCTATCGCCTTCATGGCTTGGTTAATAGCTTTACCAAAATCTGCACTCTCTGGTAACTCTAGTAATTTAGAAAAACGTGCGTTCTCAGGCAAGTACATCACACCCTTAGCCTGATAATCACCTTTACCAATTTTTCTTCTACCGCTTCCCTTGCTTTTTAAGTCCTTCTCAGCTTGGGTAAACTTCCAGTCTGCATAACGGAGAAAGATTAACCCCAGTACGGGTACAGAATACTCTGAAGATTTCAGCCGAGAGTTTGCCCTTAGCTCATCAGCAGCATCCCATAAACGTTTTTCTAACTCTGTTGTGTTGGCAGGCATAGACGCACAATTATCATCAAGGCTAATAGATTATACGCCTGTCAGTGCTTTTAAACACTAACTGAGATTAAATTTTGAGATGAATGATTTATTACTAGCAAAGTTAGGAGTCCCGTTTCCTTAACATCCCTAAGAATTATTAATTTGGCTATAAAGCTTTTGGAGTATAAATGATTTGTATATTTTTAACCATCTAGTAGCTGTATGTTTACAAAGCTTGACTAAATCAAGAATCACTAGTAAGGAGGTGCAATAATTCTATAAACTATATAAATGTGTTAATTTCCTACAAATGTACTATTGGTAGAAAATTGGTAGGTAATAATATTTTCTATCGATACAGATGTACTGAATACAAAATATTTCATTTGGTAGTATTTACAATTGGTAGAAAATTGGTAGAAATTTATTTAAGAGAGTTTATTGCTTTCCACCAACTGAACCTTGAAGACTAACTGTAGTAAGGGTTTTATCAAAAGCCCGTGACGAGGATTGAACTCGTGACCTCACCCTTACCAAGGGTGTGCTCTACCACTGAGCCACACGGGCTTAACATATCTTTGGAGTTATGAGCTATAATGCTGTTAACTCTGCTGAATACTCAGTCATTATAACTCATAATTTCACTTTGAGAAGGTGGGCCGGGCTGGATTTGAACCAGCGTAGGCGTAAACCAACGGATTTACAGTCCGTCTCCATTAACCACTCGGACACCGACCCGCATGTCCCACGATTTATTATCTTAGCAGTAGATTTTCATAACTGCAAGGGGAGCGAGAAAAGTTTTTAGCTAAAACAAAAAGAAGCCTCTCGCTCACTGCGACAGCAGGAGCGATGAGATGAATTTTTGGGTGGCGACGAACTGACCCCTAACCAATTCCAGCCTTCGGCTTGACAGGACAAGGGGTCGGTGAGGAGTCACCATGATCCCTTGTTTTTCTGGTATAATTATTTTGGTTAACTTCGCCCGTATTGGTGTCTGATAAGCCTCTGCCCAGTGGCACTGCGATCATTGGTAAGCGACTCCGTTGCACAGCATAAAAGTAAGTAGGCACATCTTGATTAATACAAATTACCTTCGGGTTTGTCCGATAGAGCAAATAGCGCAAAGTTGGCGGTGTCGGTTTCCGTCCCGCCAAACTTTGCAAGACAGCCAGCATCTCATCCAGGACAGTGAAATTTGTAGGGTACAAGGTAAGAAATTGCATAGTCTGCGGTAGGGCATTCCGTGGACTCAAAACAAAGCTCATCGCCTCCGTTCGCGTAGCGTCTCCGTCAGGAGAAGCAATAGCTGGATTGGATGAGAAGCCCACACTGTATGCTTGCATCAGTGTGGGAGTATGTCACTCAGTTTCCAGAGATGTGTGTAGGGTGAGGATAATCATACCCACCCTTGGTTACTATCTTTGACTGCGACTAGAGATTAACTTAATAGTTCGCCTGTTTCTTGTAAAGAGTGTAAGCGTTGGTAAATACCTTCATGACGCAGTAGTTCTTCGTGGCTACCAACTTCCGCAATTCTGCCTTTTTCTAACACTACAATTTTGTCGGCTTCGCGGACTGTACTCAAACGGTGAGCAATCACAATTGTGGTACAAGTCCCTTGAATCGATCGCATTGCTAATTGAATGGAACGTTCTGATTCATAATCTAAGCTGGAGGTAGCTTCGTCAAAAATCAGCACATCTGGTTTAACTAACAACGCCCTCGCAATTCCGAGGCGCTGTCTTTGTCCGCCAGATAGCCTCACGCCACGTTCCCCAACAACGGTGTAATAGCCTTGGGGTAGGGTCTGGAGTACCTCATCAACTCTGGCAATTTTACAGGCTTCTTGCACCTCTTCCAAGGTGGCGTTTGCTCTACCGTAGGTGAGGTTGTCCAAAATTGTGCCGTTAAAAACATCTACCTCTTGGTGAACGATCGCCAATCTGCGTCTATACTTACCCACATCCAAGGTACGAATATCCTGCCCATCAATCAGAATTTGACCATCTTGAGGTTCAAAATACCGTAATAGTAGTTTCACTAAAGTTGATTTACCAGAACCAGAACGCCCAACTAAAGCGACTGTTTGGTAAGGTTCAATTAATAAGTTGATGTCTTGTAATACTTTACGGTTAGCATCATATCCAAAACTCACTTGTGAGAACTCTAATTTCCCTGTAAATGTATAGGGTGATTCTGTCTCGGTTTCTGCATTTAATAAACTAGCTGCATCTGATCCTGTTGGTGCTTGCAAAAATTCGTGAAACCGCAACATTGAAGAATAGCGGCGTGCAAAAACTTCTGCTAAGGTGCTAATTGGTTCGAGTTCAGCATAAGCCATGCTAGAAAGAGTCAAGGTCATCACAAAATGACCGAGAGAAATTCGACCATTAACTGTGGCTGCTAAAGTTAACCCCAAAATCATAAACACACAAAACTGAATGACGCTTCTCTGCCAAGTAGCCAGTTTCACGTAACCTTTGTGGATACGATAATCAACTACTGTCAGTTCCCTTTGCAAACGCAGATTTTGGCGTTTAAGTTCTTGGCTTTCTGTAGCAAATGCTTTGACTGTTTTGATATTTGTGATGATTTCTGATGTGCGACTTTCTGTATCTTCAGCGTATCTATCTACACGGCTTTCATGCCAGATTATTCGCTGTAAATCTTTTAAACTAAAACCGAGGATAACTACAAAAGAAATCAGATATAACAGCGCAATTCGCCACTCAATTAACAAGATAAACACAAAAATTCCCAACACACGTAATAATTTGGGAATCAACTGTCCGGCAATTTCTGGATAAGTCCAAGTGTGGTTGGAAATACCTCTAGCTACTCTGCCGGCAATGCGTCCAGGATTATTTACATCATAGAATTCTAAAGGGAGAGTGAGAATTTTTTCTATAGCTGTTTGACTTTTAGTGCGACGCAACTTTAAGGCGATATCCCAATGAAACCAATGAGTTAACCAAGGTTGTGTAGGCGCTCGCACTACCGTTACGATAAAAATTAAACCGAGTAAAACTACCAAAGATAGGGTTTTACCGACTGGGTAATTACTAACTTCAGAAATAGATGCGATCGCACTTTGTAAAGGTTTATCTAACGGTTGGTTAGACAAAACGTTTAAAATCTGCCCAATCGCATAGGGGACAATCAAATCAATAATTTCGTAAATGCTCGATGCAGTAATACTGAAAAGGCTCAGTTTCCAGTGGGGACGATAATAGTTGAGAATATCTCGAAATGTTGCCATGATCTATTCTGTCCAAGAGTGCGATCGTGAGCTTGGAACACTATACTACATACGTATTACAAAATAGTCAAGAGCTAATTTAGCAAATCATTCTTCTGGGTGATAATTATCTTCTACAGGAAAAAATTCTAAGCGATAGCGATAAAGCGCAACTGGTTGAGAAACCGCCCGAAAATAATCTGGATCTTGGGGAGAAAGATAAACAGCAGTAACTTGATCTGCCTCAATAGTAGGATTAGTTGTCGCTAATTTATGGTAAGCAGTTGTAGATTCTACAGAATTAAAATAAGGGCGAGAACTGCCTTTAAATAGTTGTTGAAAAACTTCTGCTGTGATGTATTTATACTCGGAAATACTTTCTATAGCCCGTGCTGTGACAATCGAGACTAATTGCCGTTCTCCACGTAACAATGTAATTTGGCGATTAGGCGAATCTGGATCAACCTTCACAGATAATACTGCCTCTTTACCTAAATAAGCCTTAGCCAAATTCAAACTATTAAAGGCTCTATCTGCTACTAAAACTGGTGGTAAATTATTGATTTGTGGAATAAATTTTATACCAGTTTCTATTGATGGTTTTGTTTTAATAAATCTGACAATAAAACTTACAGGCTGATTCAGTTGTTTACGGTTACTTTCAAAGCCAGGAGTAACAATATCTGGTGCTAATGGCGCTGCTAAATCTGCTAATGTACTTGTCACTTTCCAAGTACCAGCCATCCATTCAGGATAAGCTAAATCATCAGAAGCTGGCTGTACAGAAGTTAATTTTTTCCACTGAGGAAAGTTTTCTAAATGTTCAGATAATTCACCAGCTATTGCATTTCCACTCCAGCCCAGCAGAAATAAAACAATTAAGCAAAAACTACAAATTGCCTTCATTGTAATTTGGACGACTTGTGTGTACACCGTAGCCTTAAAAAGGGGGAATTTACTTCAAGTTTCCCCTTTTTAAGGGAGCCACTGGGTTGGACAGGTTCCCCGAATCCCTCAGTGGCTTGGATTTAGGGGGAATCTAAAATGTTTTGCAACTAACGAGATAGTTTTTAAAACATCTTCTAAAGTCAATAGTCTAAAGTCAAGAGTTGAAAGTTGATAATTTTTTACCATTGACTATTGAGTATTAACTATTAGCTAAAATCTCGCAGCATTTTTTTCAATTCGAGATTATGCAGTTCTTCTTGTCCAATCATGCCACGGGCAAATTCTTCTAAATAGACACTAGCATTGCTGACAGTATCTAAGAGAGTTTTGTACAATTCTAATGCTTTCTTTTCATGAGATAAGCTTTCTGCCAAAATGTCTCTGACGGAATGCTTATAAGTTTCTTCCATTGGGGCAATTCTCAGGGTGGGATGTCCATCTAAACCTGTGAGAATTTCCCCGACTTGTTGAGCATGAAGTAAAGATTCACTGGCTTGGGCTTTGAAAAAAGCCACAATGGGAATACGATTCGGGCCAGTCACCATCAAGGAATAATGTGTGTAGCGTACTACTCCTGCTAACTCAAATTCCATTATGGTGTTGAGGAGTTCTATAGTCTTAGTTTGGTCGAGTTCTTGCATCAGTTGTTAAGTTCAGCAATATATAAATGGAGCCTGATGAGTCATTAATTAGGAATGAAGCACAGGAAACTTTTACGTTTCATCTCTAATTATTTGCTCATAGCTCACTTATTTTAAACGTTTGACTCTCTACTTTTTTGTTAGTTTAGAGTCTATCGCTGTGCTTTTGTACTTGATTTATCAATGATTTTTTGAGAATTCTGCTCAATGGTTTTGATTAACTGAGTCACTTCTACGGGGGTTTTGACTGGTTTGGCGGGAGGAACGGCGCTAGGCCAAACTTTTACCAAGTCACTGAAACTAGCTTCTATGGCTTTATTTGCATCGGGGCTACTTTGCGCTACTTGGCTAGAAATACTTTTATATAAGTCATCGGCATAAACCACAAAACCACGAGAGTCTTGATATTCAATGGCTGCGGCTATTTTACCATCTGCGATCGCTGCCCCATATTCAGAGTTAGCTGCATCCAACAAGCCATTAATTACCTGAAGCACAAATCCTGGCTTTGTGCGTTGCGCTTCTGGTAGAACTGCGATCGCACCATCTACAGATTCTACAGAAGCAGTAAAATCAGTTTTAACTTTGGCATTCTTGGGATTTGATTTGACTAAATCTTGCAAACTCACCAAAGTTGTCTTGAATTCTTTCACTTTGCGTTCATTCAACTGATCTTCGACATCCACATAAATTTCCTCAACTGGGTGTCCAATATGAGGTTCGGCTTGTTTTGGCAGGTTTTTGTCTAACAATTCTTGGGCTACTAACAGGTGTCCTTTCATTAAGCCTAACTTTGTCATATAATCGACATCTTTGGTTTCACCTGTTAACACAACTTCCTGAACTGTTACTTGGTCTTTAATTTGGTCGAACTGTTCTTGGGTAATTACTTTTTTAGTCACTAAATCTTCGGGACTAGCATAAGGACGACTAGCTTGAATTTTGTTGGATAAAGCCGGTACACCTAATTTTGCTTCAAATTTATCTAATTCTGACAATATCGCTGTATTAATATTAATTTTTGCTTTGCCGCCATGACCGCTATGAGTTGTCGCTTCTGTGACTTGGGCTGTTGAGGGTGAAGTGGTTGCTGGCGCAGAGGGATTTTCTGCGGTTGGGGTGTTGTTACAAGCACTCAGGCTGACAATTGCAGCAGTAGCAATAGTTAAACAAAAGTATTTAAATTTTTTCATGTTTTTAACAGCTTGTATGACTTAGTGTCGTAGATTTAGCTATGCTCATTTTCTAGCTAATGCCATACTTTAGCAACTAGTGATTAAAATTTTGTATGTATTTTAATGTTTTTTTCAATATATTTGAGATATAAAGCTACTAACATTACTGTTTGTTGTTGATTTGACGTAAATTTACTCGTTGAATTTAGTTAAGAAGTTTTGCGAGGAGGTTGCGAAGATTTATCAGCAATTACTTCAAATTGACCCATGCAACCATTTTCTGCGATCGCATCTTGATGAGGATGGAACATATACTTACCTGGATAGCGGAAAGCAAATTCTAAAATGTGTCGTTCTGCAACACCCATCGTAATCACATCCGTCTTCTCACTGGGAGTCATCGTCATTCCACTGCGGTACACATCAAAGAAGTTGGCGTGTAAGTGAAAAGTCACCGCCGGATCATATTCAATGATGTTAAGAACATACAAACGAATCAATTGATTTTGATAAATTGGGATGGGATTATCCATGAAGTGATGTGGTAATCCGTTAAAAGCATAATATTCATTGTGGCTGTCGTCATTGACATCATATCCAGCCATGACTAACACCATCTCATCAGCCGGGGGGCGCGGTGTGGGAGGATCAATAATAAACATCCCATATAAACCCTTGGCAATATGACGAGTCACTGGTGCAATATGGCAGTGGTATAAGTGAACCCCATAAGGTTCTGCGTCAAATTCATAAATTGCTGCACTACCATTGCTGACTGGACGAATACCGTCCATCTCTGCGGGATGAACACCATGAAAATGTAGAGAGTGAGAATGTCCCGCCTTATTGAGAAATAGTATCCGCACACGTTCGCCTTGCTTCGCCCGTAACGTCGGCCCTGGAATACGACCATTTAAATCCCAAACATTATAGGAAACAGCACTATTAAGCTGAATGACAGAAGTCCCCGCAGTTAACTGAAATTCTCTGACAGTCCGTCCGTTCTCCTGCTTCACTACGCCATAATCGAAATTTCGTAGCATTTGCATAGGATTTGTAGTTTGGCTTGTTGCTGCTATTGCCAACGGTGGGACTTTGACTATCGACTTGCTTTGTGCATTCAGAGTATGCCAAAGTGCCGCAGTACCAGCAACCCCAGCACCGCATATTCCCAGTTTCAGCAGTTGACGACGGCTGAATAGTTGCTCTTTACCCAGAAGCAAGTTGTTGGGCATCACCTTAAAATCACAAAAATGGCACAAAAAAAGTTGCAAAATATTTGCAACTAATTTCTTCAATAGTATAAGAATTAAGAATAACTGTCAATAATTGACGATTATAGATTGACATCTATCTGTAGTTATAAATCTCAGTTAGAGGTATGAATTTTGTCTGTGCGAAGCTGTAGATAATTACCCTAAATGATTTACCAACATCTATCTCCCTTGTCTACCTTGTCTACCTTGTCTCTCTGATTAATATCTAAAATAGGATGCCTATATATCCCCCAGACTCTAGCTCCTAACCTCTCATGTAAAATCGAATGTATATCAAGATGAACGTGCAATCATGTCAGATTTAAGAGCAGAGTTAACAGAAGGTTTAGATGAGGCGGAATGGGATTGGTTAATTCCCCATGTGCAGCGCGATGCAGTGATTTTGGTAGCACAAGGGCTAAGTTTGTTAGATGTAGGAGAAGCGATCGCAAATGATAACACCCAATCTGTACAACAGTGGATTGATGAGCAACTAATTACCAAACCTTCCGTAGACCAAGTGGGAATATGGAATGGCGATCGTCAAAAACGCTTTAATACTCTAATAGTACAGCCCTTTGTGCTAGTACAAGAAATGGCTGCATAGGCAACTAACAAAGTAAAAAGTAAAAAGTAAAAAATAGATTTTTGCTCTTTTACTTTTTATCTTCTACTCTCAATTCTGGATTTACCACCCTTGCTAGGATCATTTGCACCAGTATAACCAGTTGCTACCCACATTAACGCTCTAGCTCCATCACGGATAGATTTTTCTATCGGTTCCGGTGGCGATTTTGAAGGAACAGAAACTGGCTGAAAGTCAATTCCTCGGCTACCTAAGATGATCTCACCAATAACCGAAGCACGACGCATGTGGAAATCAGAAGTAATCAAATAAACTCTTTTTATCCCCTTGGCTTTCAAATCATCTACTAAGCTGGTAAAATTAGTAACTGTATCTACCGCTTCATAATCCAAGTGTAATCTCTTGGGATCAACACCAGCCTTGACAAATACACTGCGAGTTGTTCTAGGGGGACTTCCACCCGTAATCCAGATGGGTAACTTCGGATGCTTACGTACAAACTCCGCAGTAAATTTCTCTCTTTCTAATTTTTTGGTTGAACCACCCAATACCAATACTGCTTGAGGTGGCTGGGTTTGTTTTTGAACTTCTTTGTAACCGAACCAAAATAATATCGGTAAGGTAAGAACCATAAACCGAAAAGATTTACCTGTAAACAAAAAATTGTTCTTCAAGGCTCTATGATTTCGTGTGACTAAGACGTAGATTCTCTGAATAAGCTAAAAGTATAAGTTAGACTAGCAGATTTTTAGCAAATCTACCCTGTTTTGTCTAGGGAATTTGCTGTTTATGCCTACCGAACTGGACATAAAACCAATCAGCAGGTATTTAAGAGTTAAATTCACACAAATTCGGAAGATTCCGTAAAAACTGCTGACCAAATTTGTTGAACTTTACTTTGATACAACGACGGGACTGGTGCGTCTCGAACGCACGGCCTAGCGCTTAGGAGGCGCTCGCTCTATCCAACTGAGCTACAGCCCCAACTACGAAGCATAAATATAATAGCAGTAGTTTCAGCTAGAGTGCCACGAACTGTCCCAAGAACCACCACCTATTTCTAAACCACACAGAGAACTCTGTGATTTTAGGATAATTTGAGATTGTTTGTCACTAATTTTTCGCAACTCCAAATTCAGATTTCCTTGCATAGTATCTCGACAACAGTGCATTAAGCCATTTGTTGTCGGCGCACGTAGGGGTGTACCTGGTAGATGCGTAGTTCCTGTCAACTCAACCTCGTAGTTTAAATTTCTAGCGTGCATTTGCCATCTACCCCAAGGTTGAATTTTCCATTGCACTTGGGAGTTCCAAGGGACAAATTCATAAAATTTGCCTTGATAATGCACTCCAATCATGGCGACAGATTCCATCCACCACAATACACCGCGTCTACCACCACCTGCGGTTAATGCTAAGTCAGGTTCGCCATCAAAGCAATTACAGTTGAGCCAAAACCATTTTTGCGGAAACGCCCCGCCCCAGTTTTTCTCACCATAGGCTGGCGCGTTGGTAAATTCATAAATTTTGCCGTTCCAGTCTATCCAACCACTAGCTAAACCGTGCGCCATTAAAATTTGCCAGCCCGGTTCAAAAATCTGTGAAAATGACAGCCAGCCAGCAGTTGATTGCTGAAGACTATTGTGATTTCCCCAACCATATATCGGCTGAATTTCGTACAACCAGCGACAATAAAAACCCGTTGCAGGATCACGAATGATTCCCTGATTGATCTTAGCTGTGGCTTGGTAACCTTCTTGAATATGTTGTGCAAATTCTGTGGGTAAAAGGTATATGGGTTGAGTGTTGAGGTTGGTTTTTCCCCAATGTCCTAAAGCTAAGACATCTCGACTAGCCCAAAATTTTTCTACATCGGGAAAAGTCCGGCATAAATACTCATCGTTTGGGCCGAGGACTTGGGCTGCACCACCACTATAAGCTTTACCACCAGTGGGATCTTCAATGGAGTACATGAAAGCAAAGGTTTGTCCGCAGTCTGGCAAGGTTACACGATAATACCAGCCTTCAAAAAAACGGCGATCGCTACCATCCCAATGATAGCCACTATGGGGTGTCTGAGATTTGCTGGGACAGGAAAACATCTATTTAATGTATGTGCTAGTTGACTATTTTTTAGTATGAGCGATCGCCTGTCAGCAAGCTTGACCATTTTGAAGTAACAGGTAATGAGTAATGGGTATTAAGTAGTGAGTAATAAGTAAGTTTTTGACTCATTACTCATTACTTCTTTCAATCAGTTGCCGTATCCACCCCAGACTCATTCTTTTGGCAGATGATTAACTCCCGACTCTAGATAGAACCGTCGATGTAATTGCAGAATGTATGCTGAATATCATTAAAAGCCAAGTAAAAAAAAGAACTAAACTTTTGGAAGTTCTTTGTAAATTATTATGGCAATTGCTTTTTTAGCAAAGGTTTAGCTTTGTCAACCAATATTTTAGGAGTGTAATTAATATTATGACAAATTCAGGCGATCGTGAAACTTATAACAGCGAAACTAAACAACAATCTTACACCGATAATTATGGTAACACTCACACCAACGTGACCCGCACCAGTGAAAGTGTTAACAACAATGTGAGTTCTTACAGTAATGGTTACGCCAATGGTCGAGAAATTGAGCGTAATTACCAACAAGCTAATTTAGCCGCTCGTGACAATGAAAATGCCTCTCGTGGTTTGCTATTAGGAATTTTGCTCACATCTTTAGCTGGCTTAATTGTTGGTGCATTTTGGTACTTTAATCAACCCAGAGAAACAGTAATTAACGAAACTCAACCAGTCGTAACCCCTTCACCTAACAGTGGGCTTCCATCTCCCCAACCACAACAAACCACAATTATTGAAAGAACCAGAGAAGTACCTATTGTAGTTCCTCAACAGCAAGTGCCACCAGTCAATATACCTGCTCAACCAGACATTAATATCACCGTTCCATCTCAACAGCCGTCCAATTCAGAAACACAAACTACCCCTCGCCAAGATAGTACTAACAACTCGGCCGATGGGAGTCAAACGAATACATCTAAAACTGTCATACCTCAAAGCTCAGATCAACCCAACGGCTCATCAAATACCAATTCTTCTACTACTGATAATATTGGTAGCGACAAGAATCAGTCTAGATAATTATCCCCTCCTTACGGTGTACACGGAAACTCTCTCTGGGCAAACTTGTGTGTACACCGTAGCTCACAAACTAGGAGTAGGGAGTAGGAAAGAGCGTACTGATTTTTTTCAGAAATCAAATATGAGTTCCATAGGCGGTAGGGAGATATTAAGAAAAGTTAAGCAAAATGCTAACTTTTACTAAATTTATTTGATTTATAGGGGCTACTTATCAAATACTGTAAAAAATAGAGTTACCAAATTAATTATTTGGTAACAATCAGCGTGAAAAATTACCCCTGAATTACAATTAAAGTCGTGATTCCGCCTATGGAAGCTTTATTTTGTTTGTCTCCCCGTTACCGTCTTGATGATGAGTTTCCTTGGTTAGAAGGGATTGATCCCAGCCGCCAATATTGGATTGCAGTCAACGGAGACAAAAGTTTAACCATAGCTATTCCTGGGTTAGTGGTTGATTCCATCAGCGATTTTAAACAGGCTATCCGCCAATTTCGTGCTTTACAACCAGGAGAGAAAATGACTTTGGTCAGAATGGCTGAAGCTTGTAAGATTTACTGTGTTAGCCTGAATTGCTATGCGATCGAAATGGAAGTTAATAATGTTCCTGTTTGGCACTTGTTTGATCAAGAAACTTTAGATAGCCTGCTTATGACAGCGCATCCTGATTGGATATGCGCTCCAGCAGATGTTGAATTGGGTAGAAAATTGTTAATGCGCTCTTTGCAGTTAGCAGTGGCTACTAAGAGTTAGGGTCTAATGGCTAGGGATTAGAGGTTAGTATTTTTGACGCTGCACTGATAAGTTTTGAAATAAGAACTAAATCAGAAAAACTTGTTTTCTAGCCACTAGCCTCTAAACTCTAACCCCTATTTTGTGGCTGTAACGCTAATAATTCTTGGGGAGAAGCTAAGAGTTTGATTTTGGTATAAGTAATTTGCCGTTGTTGGTTCAAGATAAATAGCCAGATAACATTTACACCACACCAAGAGGTTTGAGCTTTACCTGTTACTTGAACTTGGATGTGGTTATTTTCTATATTTTCAATAATTCCTTCACGGGGATAGGCTTGAAGTCCTTGGGCTTCTTGTTGTAAATAAGCTGCGATCGCATCTTTCCCCACAATACCAGACTCAAAAGGCGGATACATCACACCATCTTCAGAAAACAGTGCGGCTGTTTGTTGAAATTGACCCGCATTGAGACTGGCAAAATAATCTAAGATGCAAGGTTCTGTAATTCCTGCAATTTGAATTGCACTTATAGATTCAGCAGTTTTCATAAAATTAGTAGTATTAAGCTAACTAAAAATTAATTTGAATATAAAAGTAAAAATAAAAAAAGCTGCTTTTGAAGTAGATTGTTAACTTGCACTATTCCTCAAGAAAGAATTTGTTCCCAGATAAAAATCTGGGAACAGTGTTTGGCAAATCATTGAGGTTGGGAGGATATCACAGATTAGTCAGCTAAAGGGTCAACACCCATTTCAGTAACTACTTTGCGAAGAACAGTAATTTGTTGACCAAAATCTAATTCTTTGATTGCTTCTAATACTTGTCCACCATCACGAGAAAGCTTGTAGTCGCTTGGTACTGGTACAACAAAACCCTTGACCATTAACTCTGACAATTCATACCAAAAAGCTAACTTGGTGTTATTGCTCAAAATACCATAAGAGCGAGTGAGGGCAGTATTTTTCTTGGCAACCAAGTCACGCATAAAGTTTAGTTGCTCTGTGTGGGAAATCTGCTTGATTTGATTCAGTAGACCTTCAGCTAACTGTAAACGAGCTGCACCTGTAGCTGCTGGTGTAATAGAACGTCCCATTTCTGTGTAAGCATACCACAGCACTGCTAGTTGGTCATCCACACTTAGGTTTTGAAATACGGTAATGGTGGAAGTCACGGCATCAACAGCCTGGATGCTGTAGTTAACAGCATTGGAGAAGCGGGTTGAAGCTGAATCAGAAGTGAATGTCATGATGGCACCACAGTTGATTAGTTAAGTGTGCTGAGAATCTAGTCAGAGGTTTGCAGTATTTTTTGTGGCTTTGCCTCTGACATTTCCATGTTGCATCATTTATTTACAAACCGCAAATAAAATTTACAAATAGGTGGGCTGGCAAATTTTCTATGGCAGATTTGACAGTAGAGTGTATAATTAAACAACCAAAATTTGAGCAGAGTTTAGCTCAAACACATGAATCAAAATTCTGTAACTAGCCAAGCAGTCAAAGAAAAAGCTGTAGAATTAGGCTTCCACAAAGTGGGAATTGCTGCTGTAGAAGGGGTAGATCATACAGAAGTTCAAAGACTGCAAGCATGGATAGCACTGGGTTATCACGCTGATATGGAGTGGATGGATAATCCCAAGCGGCAAGATATTCGTTTAGTGATGTCAGAAGCGCGATCGCTTGTGTGTGTGGCACTGAATTATTACACTCCACATCAACGCCCCGAAGGTGAAGAATACGCCAAAATATCTCGCTACGGTTGGGGACGAGACTATCACAAAGTAATGCACAAGAAACTCAAGCAGCTAAATAGCTGGTTAGAATCTCTGGGTGAAGGTGTAAAAGCCAGGTACTATGCAGATACTGGCCCTGTGCAGGATAAAGTCTGGGCGCAAAAAGCAGGAATTGGCTGGATTGCTAAAAATGGGAATGTGATTACCAGAGAGTATGGCTCTTGGGTATTTTTGGGGGAAATTGTGACCAACTTAGAACTAGAATGCGATCGCCCCCATACACAACATTGCGGTAGCTGTACTCGTTGTTTAACAGCTTGTCCCACTGGTGCAATTACGCAACCATTTGTAGTAGATGCTAATCGCTGTATTGCGTATCATACAATAGAAAATCGGGGGGAAAAATTACCAGAGGCGATCGCACCACACTTGCAAGGCTGGGTTGCAGGTTGTGATATTTGCCAAGATGTTTGTCCTTGGAATCAGCGATTTGCCCAGACAACCGACGTGGCAGATTTTCAACCTTATCCTGGGAATATCGCGCCCAAGCTGATAGAATTAGCAAAAATCTCAGATGAGGAGTGGGATCAACAATTTCCGGCATCAGCGTTGCGGCGGATTAAGCCAGAAATGTTAAGACGGAATGCCCGTGCTAATCTTGACGCATCTAGGCAAAATAATGACTCAGAAAGTAATCGTTTTTGATTTTGATGGCACAATTGCAGATACAGTAGATGCTCTTGTTGGTATTGCCAATCGTTTAGCGACAGAATTTGGTTATAAACAAATCACTCCTGAACAACTCGCTCATTTGAGAAATTTAACTTCTAGAGAAATTATTAAATACTCAGGCGTATCTCTCCTAAAGATTCCGTTTCTCCTCAGAAAAGTTAAATCAGAACTCAAGAATAAAATTCACGAATTTCAGCCAATTCCTGGAATTAAAGAAGCACTCACAGAACTGAAAGATCATGGTTATCAGTTAGGAATTATCACATCTAACTCTAAAGAAAATGTTACAGCTTTTCTGAATAACCACGAATTAGATAACCTATTTGATTTCATTTATTCTGGAGTCACAATTTTTGGCAAAACAACCATCATCAATAATTTATTAAAGCAAAAACAACTCTCAACTCAAGCTGTAATTTACGTTGGTGATGAAACTAGAGATATCGAAGCATCCAAAAAAGCCAATATTAAGGTAGTGGCTGTCACTTGGGGGTTTAACTCTCCAGAAGTCTTATTAAAGCAAAAACCTGACTTTTTAATCAATCATCCTAGCGAACTGCTAGATGTTATTCAAAATTGTTGTTAATTTTCCTGTGTGATCTAGCAGATGTCTAAGTATAAACCTATTAATCCCAATGCTTCCAGCAATCAATACTTTCCTCATCTATGAGGCTAAGGCTATGAAATTAAAAATGAAGTATGAAAGATAAAGTAGAACAATTCATACTTCACACTTCATACTTCATACTTCATACCTTAGATGGCTATTTTTTAGGTTGACCTTTTTCTATAGCTTGTTTGACTAAATCATCACTAACATTAGATACGCCTTCATTATCAGAACGCCCAACTTCTTTAGCTAATTCTAAATAATCATCGGGGTTCCCTGTAGGCTGTGCTTCAGTGGTTCTATCTTCAGCTTCGGGAATTTCTAATTTAGGTGCAGTTGCAGCTTGGGCGGCGGCTTCTCCTTCGGGAGTGCGATCTATTTCACTGATGCTAAACTGCTGTGCGGCTGCGTAATCAGCATCAAAATCGACTTTTTGTAATTTTTCCTCGCCACTAGCCATATTTTCGGCTGTTAATTGTGCATCATGGGTAGTAGCTTCATTAGGATTGGGTTTTATTGTATCAGCCATAATTTAACACCTTGTGTAATTTGATTAAATTCTGGGGCGATTGTATCAAGGTAAATTTATGAATTACTGCCACCTAGAGAGAGATTATTACCTCTATTACAAGACAGAGATAAGTTTTAATCCTCTATTAAAATAAGTCTTTCTCTGGGAGGGAGATTGTAATTACAAAACCTTGTTAACTCTTAGTTTGATATGTTAATTTCCTGGTGATAAATCATGACTGCAAATTACGAAAATAACGCTACTCAAGCATTAAGCAACGCAACCCAAAGTGTGGTAAAAGCTTTTAATAAGTTAGATACTGATGCTAAATTAGCATGGTTTTATCTGGTTTATGAAAACATGGGTGACTCTATTACTCCTGCGGCTCCGGCTGCTGCTGAACCAGAATTAGCACCGCTTTTATTAAATGATTATTTACAACTTTCTGAGGAAGCACAATTAAATGTAATGCGGGATATAGTTAACCGCAAAGACACCGAATATTCCCGCGCCTATGGTGCATTAAAAGAAAATAATCAATTATTAGTTTGGTATGTTTGGGCAGTAGCAATGGGTGATACAGTAGTTGATTTTCCTGATGATTACGAAACTGGTAATGCAATTAATGATTTGCTGTCTCAAATTGAAGGATTAGATTTTGAAGCACAAATGTCAGTTTTTAGAACCATAGCGGGTGAAATGGGCTACAGTGATGTCCAACCCATTGAAACACAAGCAGAAACTGGTAAAACTTCCAGTCTGTAAAGAGGCTAGGGGCTAGGGGCTAGTAGTCCACCAACCCAATATTGCTGTGTAGACCCTGTAAGGGAGCAGGGGAGCAGGGGGGAATGAAGGTACTCTCTACCCTGCCCCTCTGCCAGCCACCACACAAAGTTCTCTTGGCAGACTACTAGAGGCTAGATAAAAAGAACAATGCGAAATAATGTATGTAGAGGGGAGGCTAGGATCTGGGGACTAGAGGTTAGATAAAAAGCCTGTAGTGGCGTAACTTCAATATCTCAAAATTAATACCTTTCCTAGCCTCTAACCTCTAGCCTCTAACCTCTAGTACAGGTCGGCGTAAATAAACAGACCATAAAAAATTGCTAAAAGGCTTGTGGTATCGTTATTCTTTCTTTTTCCTTTTGCCTTTTTACTTTTGCCTTGTTGTACTAACCTCTAGCCTCTAACCTCTAGCCTCTAACCTCTAACCAGCCAAGTGAGTCAAATCATTGGGTGTGAGATGAGAGTGTATGATTTCACCATCGCGGAACCAAACAATGCGCTGAGTTTGTCGGGCGACATCTGGTTCGTGAGTTACCATGACTACGGTGATCCCACTGGCGTTTAATTCGGTGAAAATGTCTAGTACCTCTTGGGTGGTGCGAGAGTCAAGTGCGCCTGTGGGTTCATCGGCGAGGAGAACGACGGGACGGTTGACAATAGCACGAGCGATCGCTACTCTTTGTTGTTGTCCCCCTGAGAGTTGATTTGGTTTGTTGTTTAGGCGCTTTTCTAAACCAACTCTGGTTAAGGCGACAACGGCGCGATCGCGTCTTTCTGTGGGGTTAACATTAGCATAAGCCATTGGCAACATCACGTTTTCTAAGGCTGTCAGTTGGGGTAATAGATGGAATTGTTGAAAGACAAACCCCAATTTTTTGTTGCGGATATGTGCCAAAGCTTTATCATCCATTTGGGCAACATCAACGTTATCTAAATAGTAATGTCCGTCTGTGGGGCGGTCTAAACAGCCGATAATATTCATGGCTGTGGATTTACCTGAACCAGAAGGCCCCATAATTGAACAATACTCGCCCTCGTTGATGGTCAAGTTGACATTGTTCAGTGCTTTGACTTCAGTTTCGCCACTACCGTAGGTTTTAAAGATATTTTCTAAACGAATGATTGCCGATTTTGGTACAGGGTTAGGAACTAGAGAATCGGTAAGAGAAGCAATTGCCATAAATATAGTAATTAGGTTTGATTTTTGAAATTATCTTTACCGGTTAGGAGTAGAAAGTGGGGAGTGGGGAGTAGGAAAGAGCGGTTATTTTTTACAGGACTTACGCACCAAAATTGTCTGTAGGGATTGGGTGCGGGGGTGAAAGGGTATGGGGCGTAAGGGGTTTTGAATACTTACACCCTTACACCCTCATACCCCCGCACCCTGTTCTAAAACCCTACTTTTTCGTTTTTTGCGTAAGTCCTATTTTAATTAGAAGTCCCTTACCTGCCATATCACCCTACAGGAAGAATAGGGTTTATCTAATCATAATGATAAACTTTTTCAATAAATTGCATAGTTTTGTGACTGACTGATCTAGCTATACTACCGAAGAGTGTTGGTTTGACAGGCTTTTATCCCTGAATTAACTAACTTAATTTTAAACTTGACTATTCTAGAAGGTTAAGAGAGACTAACTAATGACAGATGTAATGACTTATTAAAATAATAACTTTTGTAAATTTTCTGAGATATTTATATTGAGAGATGGAACATTAGTTAAAAAATGGCAAGTTTGTGTCTAAGTAACAATGTTCCCTGGACAGGATTCTTAGCATTGTGCTAGGGGGTACAGTCCAAGCTTACTATCGTGGTTGGCCAAAAGCATGGAGACATTAGAATTCATAATTTATCCAGACGGTCGGGTACAAGAGAAAGTCACTGGCATTGTGGGTGCTTCTTGTGCTGAAGTAACAGAGGCAATAGAAGCACAGCTGGGGCAAGTACTTAATCAAGAGCCAACCTCAGAATATTTCGCCAATCAGTTACACCAATCGAATCAGGCGAATACGCAAGCTACTTACAGCGAATGGTAAGTTTTCTAACAGTTTATTGTCGTTGATTTACAACCACCATGTCACACTTTAGCCAAATTAAGACTCAAATCCGTAACCTTGATTCTTTAAAAGATGCGCTAACCGATTTGGGCATCGACTGGAAACCAGGCCCCCGCGAGGTACGTGGCTATCGCGGTCAAACCCATCCTGCGGAAGTCACCATTGAGCAGGAAAATGGCTATGACATCGGCTTTAGATGGAATGGCAAAGAATACGAATTAGTAGCTGACTTGCAGTACTGGCAACAAAATCTGTCTGTAGATGGTTTCTTGCGCCAAGTCACCCAACGTTATGCTTACCAAACAGTGGTTAAGGAAACTGCATTGGCTGGTTTTCAAGTTGCTGAACAACAAAAAAATGCAGACGGTTCTATTCGCTTAGTAGTACAACGCTGGAGTGCGTAATGGCTGATTTTCTGCCTTCGCCGGAGGAACAGGAAGATAATCGTTCCGGTTTGGAACCAGAATTAGGGGGTTTTTTGCGGGATAACCCAGAACGTTCTGGTTTAGAGCCGGAGTTGGGTGGAGTGTTACGCCAAAAGGGTGTTTATGTTGACGAAATCACCTGTATTGGTTGTAAACACTGCGCTCATGTTGCGCGAAATACTTTTTACATTGAACCAGATTACGGGCGATCGCGCGTAATTCGCCAAGACGGGGACGCGGAAGAAGTCATCCAAGAAGCAATTGACACTTGTCCGGTTGATTGTATCCATTGGGTAGATTACACAGAACTGAGAAACTTAGAAGATGAGCGCAAATATCAAGTAATTCCTGTTGTTGGTTATCCGGTAGATATGGCAGTTGCCACTTCTGAAAAACGGCGTAAAAAACAAAAACTCAAAAACAAACAATCCCGTTATTAAAATAAACAAATTAAATAATTACAAAAAAGGGCTGGTTTATCCAGTCCTTTTTTCGTAGCTGGGGAGGGGGGAGTAGGAAACCTGGATTTCTCTCTTGTGAGAGAAATCCAGGGGTGTGGGAGGTGTGGGAAGTGTGGGAGGATGGTGAAGAAATCTTTCCCCCCACACTCCCCACACTCCCCTCTCTCCCCTCTCTCCCAACACTCCCTGTGCCTCTAGAATGTGTCACGCTGGTAGTACATATTTTCAAGCCTTGTTTGTCCCAGCGAGAATGTCTAATCAAGTTTGGTTATCACAGTTGCGAAAAAACAGAGCGATCGCAGTTATCCGTGCGCCCAAAATCGAAATAGGAGAAAAAATGGCGATGGCGGTAGCATCTGGAGGAATGCAGCTAATTGAGATTACCTGGACTAGCGATCGCGCCGCAGAATTGATCGCTAAATTACGGATGAAATTACCAGATTGTCTAATTGGGACAGGTACATTGTTCAACGTGCAGCAGTTACAAGATGCGATCGCGGCTGGGGCGCAATTCTTATTTTCACCCCATATTGATATTGAAATGATTCACACCGCAGTCGCTAAAGATGTGCCAATCATTCCAGGGGCGCTGACTCCTACAGAAATTGTCACAGCTTGGCATCACGGTGCTAGTTGTGTGAAAGTTTTTCCTGTGCAAGCAGTAGGCGGAGCCAGTTATATCAAAAGTTTACAGGCTCCCTTGGGTCATATTCCTTTAATTCCTACAGGTGGAGTCAGCCTAGAAAATGCTTCCGAATTTATCCAAGCTGGGGCTGTTGCTGTGGGCTTAAGTAGTGAATTATTTCCAAAACAGTTGGTAGCAGCAGAAAATTGGCAAGCGATCGCTCAATCTGCCAGCAACCTGATGCAGAATTTAGCGTAGCAAAATACACATCTACTGATTTTTTAGGCTACAAAGTAAAAAGGAAGAAATTCTTAAGACTACCTTGTAAAAGTGCATACATCATGAAAAGTCTGATTGATTCTCACCCGATGCACCACTTCAAAAAATTAGTGATTGGTGCAGCAGTATGTTTGAGTGTGATTGGTGTTTGCACAAATACAGTCACAGCCAGTTCCAAAAACGAGACAATTAAACAAAACATCCAAACCTTACAAAAATCCGACCAACGTTGGATACAGGTTAATCTTGCAACTCAAAGATTAACAGCCTGGGAAGGCGGAAAAGCTGTTTACGCAGTTACTATTTCCACAGGCAAAAAGTCCACTCCCACACGTACTGGCAGCTTTACAATTCAGTCTAAACATAAATCAACCCGAATGCGCGGCAGAGATTATGACGTTCCCAACGTTCCCTATGCAATGTTTTACCAAGGCAATTACGGAATTCACGGAGCTTACTGGCATAAAAAATTTGGTACACCTGTAAGTCATGGTTGCATTAATGTCGCGCCGAACCATGCTAAATGGTTATTTAATTGGGCATCCGTCGGAACACCTGTTGTCATTCACAAATAACCTGGATTAATGCACAAAGCTAGGGTATTGGGTGAGGCTGCTGATTTTGTAGCTTTTCAGAGGTGAAAAATTCATGCCCAATCCTTTCCCGACTGAGTAAAATTTGCAGTGGAAAAGTTATTTTCGCATTCTTTAAGTAATAAGTAATGGGTAATAAGTAAATACTCATTACTTATTACTCATCACTCATCCTAAAATCAAACCTCTACCTGTTTGATTTCTGCATTTGTTACTTGGTCTAGTTCGATAAACTTTGGCCCCATAATAATAACTATCACCATCATTAATAGACTCGTCACCATAATAATGCTCACTACATTAGGGTCGGAAAAATTACTCGTACCCACTAATAATGCTGCGGCAAAATTGCGTTGGGCAGTTCCCACACCTAGCACACGTTGGGTATCAATTCCAGGGCCGCCTAAAAGATAACCAACGCTAAAGGAGAAAATAATAAAGACCGCACAAACAAAGATTGCACCTGTTTTTAATAATGTGATGATATCGTTAGTATGAATAAATAGTCTGACTACCAGACCTAAAAGTAATCCAGCACTAGATAACTTGAAAAAAATTGGCTGGATAATGGGAGCGATCGCACTAAATTTAGCTTTGATCAATAATCCAATTACTAATGGGCTAACCATCAGCAATAACAAGGGTTTGCCAATATCCCAAGAGTTAATTTCTACACCTTGCACCACCAAGGGCAGTACAATCGGCATATAAAAAATAGTGCCAAGCATCAACAGCATCATTAATCCTACAGAAAAGGCGATATTACCCTTAACTATTTGAGCTAGTTTCGGCAAAGCTGGCGGCCCTGATGCTACTGCCATCACTAGTAAACCATCTTTTAGCGGTTCACTTAGAGGTACTATTTGTACTAGCAAATAGATAAAAAGTGGGACTAAAATAAAATTCGCCAATAGAGATGAAACGACAAGCCTAGGGCTGCGAAGAGGTTCCCAAATTTGTTGTAGCGTTAAACTTAAACCTGCACCCAACATAGTGCAAACAATGAATGTGAACAGAGCAAGCTTGTCAGTTAATACTAATAGTTCATTCATGATTTAATTCATCGTGCAGAATAAAATATTTAGGGATATAGGGAACAGGAAACAGCAAAAGAAGACAAAGATTCGAGTTGTATTAAAGCCCATTCCCCAATCACAGTTAGTGAGCGAACTTGTACTGAGCGTAGCCGAACCACTACTCCCCACTCCCCATTCCCTACTCCCACTCTCTATTACTTCAACTCCAAACTGACTTGTTGTAAGTTACCAGTAAAAGCAAAGGGTACTTGATAACTATCTACAACTGGAGTACCTGTATCTCTGCCAATATCAAAGGTTTCGTCTAGGGCTAAACGGTAAGCGATGGTTTTTTCTATCCGTCCTTCGGCTACCTGTTGGTCATTGATGAAGAGTTTGCCGATGCCGCCTGCACCTACACCACCGTCATAATCAAAGTTGAACCGCAGTGTAGATTTACCAGGAGGTAACTTTTCTGGGGCTTGGATGATGTAACGGGCAGTATTGGCGTAGTTGTAGATATATGTGGGCTTACCATCTTCTAGGAAGAAACTCCAACCAGCAAAGCGTCCACCTTGGGTTAAAAGCACACCTTCTGCACCGTTTTCAGGAATTTCTACGTTAGCTGTGATGTTGAAGGAGCGATTTTTGAGATTGGGGGCGCTACCTTCGGGGATGCCGACTGTACCAGGATAGTAAGTGAAAGTTGTGCGTCCTTTGGTGAGGCTGGGGCGAATTTTCACATCAAATCTTTCGGCGATGCGATCGTCTAACGGTAATACTTGATGTTTGCGGGCTTCTTTTAAAAACAACTTTTGCAGTTTTTCTAGCTTCTGGGGGTTTTGCTTGGCTAGATTCTTCGCTTCGCTGAAATCTTCTGCAATGTTGTACAGTTCCCACTCATCTGTCTCAAAGCTGCCTTTTACCGTGCGTTCCCAAGGTAAGCGACCGTGACGTGCGGCTGCTACCCAACCTTCGTGGTAAATTGCTCGGTTGCCAAGCATCTCGAAATACTGAGTTTCTCGATGGGAGGGTACATCTGGTTGGTTAAAGGTGTATGCAAGGCTAGTACCTTCGATCGCTTGTTGTTTGACACCATTAACTTCTTTGGGGATAGCAATTCCCGCTACTTCTAAAATGGTGGGGGCAATATCAATTACATGATGGAATTGACTGCGAATACTACCTTGGTCTTTAATCTTTTCGCCCCAGGAAATTACTAAGGGGTTGCGAGTCCCGCCAAAGTGAGAGGCGATTTGCTTTGTCCATTGGAAAGGTGTGTTGACTGCCCAAGCCCAAGCCGCCGGAAAATGGTTGAAGGTTTTGGGGCTACCCAAGTCATCATAAGCAGCTAGTAGTTGTTGGAGATTTTCGGGTACACCGTTGAAAACTTGCAGTTCGTTGACGCTACCTGTTAAACCACCTTCGGCACTCGCACCGTTATCTCCAACGACATAAATAACTAAGGTGTTATCTAGTTCACCGAGTTGGTCAACGGCATTAATTAATTTGCCGACTTCATAATCTGTATGTGCCAAAAATCCAGCAAATACTTCAGCCATGTGGGCATAGAGTTTTTGCTGTTCGGCGGAGAGGGAATCCCACGCTGGCAATTCTTGGGGGCGGGGGGTAAGTTGGGCATTAGCAGGAATTACACCCTGTTGTTTTTGACGGGCAAAGGTTTCTTCCCGTAATTTATCCCAGCCTTGGTTAAATTTGCCTTTGTACTTTTCAATCCACTCTTTGGGGGCGTGGTGGGGTGCGTGGGTGGCTCCGGTGGCGAGGTAGGCGAAAAAGGGTTTTTCTGGCGCGATGGATTGTTGGTTGCGAATCCAGGCGATCGCATGGTCTACTAAGTCAGGTGTCAGGTGATAATCTGGCTTGTTGGGTTTATCTACACGTTTGGTATTTTCCACCAAAGCCGGACTCCACTGATTAGTATCGCCACCAAGGAAGCCGTAAAAATACTCAAATCCTAACCCTGTAGGCCAGCGATCAAAAGGCCCGGCGGCACTGGTTTCAAAGTCTGGTGTATTATGCCATTTACCAAAAGCTGCGGTGTTGTAGCCATTTTGTCGCAGGATTTCGGCAACGGTAGCAGCACTCTTAGGCAGAATTGTTGTGTAGCCAGGATAACCTGTAGCTAATTCTTCCACTACCCCTGTATTTACTGAATGATGATTGCGTCCAGTTAACAAAGCTGCCCTGGTAGGCGAACACAGAGCTGTGGTGTGAAATTGGTTGTAGCGTAATCCTCTTTCAGCAAGGTGCGTTAGGTTAGGAGTCTCCACCGGGCCGCCAAAGGTGCTGGCTTGTCCAAAACCCACATCATCTAGAATTACTAGCAAGACGTTGGGGGCTTTAGCTGGGGCGGTGATGGGTTGGGGAAAGTCTGGTTGTGATTCTTTATAGGTAAGGCCAATTTTACCTTTGAACTCTGGGAAGGGAACGGGTAAAACTTCTGATGTAGCTGCTAAGGCGGGGCTATTGACCATCAACAAAGTGATGAGCAAAGATAAAGCGATCGCCTTTGCTATTTCTCTGAACAATTCCCAATGCTTGGATTTAAACTTCATTCTGCATCCTTTCTGTAGTCAAATTCATTACTAAGCGAAACCCAATATGAGTTGTTCCCGTATCAGGTGCTTGAGATTCTCGCGCCGCCGGACGGAAGCGACTGCAATAGTTAGGCGCACACAAATAAGACCCACCTTTGATAACATGTAGAGCAATTTCTGTGGGTTTATTCGGGTCAAAGCTTGTTTCCGGGCCTGTGGGATTGAGCGTGTGGGTTTTGTGGTTGTGTCCCGGTTGAAACCAATCACTCGTCCATTCCCAAACATTACCTGTCATGTCGTACAGACCATAACCGTTGGGCGAAAAGGAACCAACGGGTGCAATACCGACATAACCATCTTTTTTAGTATTAAAAAAGGGAAAAATGCCTTGCCAGGTGTTAGCTTTTTTTGCGGAATACTGGTTGCCCCAGGTATAAGTTGCATTATCTAAACCACCACGAGCCGCATATTCCCATTGCGCTTCTGTAGGGAGTGATTTACCTGCCCATTGGGCGTAGGCTAGGGCATCTGCGTAGGCAATATGCACGACTGGATAGTTATCTTGATTTGTGATGGCACTTTCCCCTCCAAAAGGATGTTGCCAATTCGCCCCAGTCTGCCAATGCCACCAACTTAAATACTTTGCGCCTGGTTGGGCTATTTCAAACACCAGAGAACCCGGTAATCTCTGTTCATCTGGCAAATCAGGAAACTGTTCTTTGGGTAAAGGACGCTCGGCAATGGTGACATATCCTGTTGCTTTGACGAAGGCTGCAAATTGGGCGTTAGTTACTTCATATCTATCAATACAAAAGGAACTAACTTTGACTTCTTGTGCGGAGAGTTCTTCTAGATAACCGGAATTATCAGATCCCATCGTGAATGTGCCACCGGGAATCATCACCATTTCTGCTGGACAGGAATTGGAACTAGTGGCAAAGGCTGGAGGCGTGATGAGTGAGAGTGCGATCGCTACTCCCGTAATTAACCACAACCCTAAAAAACTTTTCCTTGACTTAAACATTCTGAAAACTATGACTTCGGCTCGGCAGCAATAACTAAATTGCACTTTTCATTAAAAACATCCAAAGTGTTTCAAAATAGTATTTACTGCATTTACTGCTCAAAAAAACAAATTAAAATTCAAACTAAACTTTATACAAGCTCATACTGCATAAAGCTTACGCAGATTAAGAACAATATTAATAATTGCTAAAAACCGAATTTTTGATAAAAAGCTAAGTAGGTCGGATCTAAATAAAATTAACTAGTTAAATTCGTCATTTGCCCTAACCTGTGAATTCGCCTTTAGGCATTTTCATCTGACTAGCCGCTAACACGTCCATATCATCTGTCAAAATTTAAGACAAATTGACACTGTATTACCTAGTTCCGTTTATTTTTACCGACTTACTTAAATTTAAATATTGGTCTCATCTGCTTAAACTACTGCATACCTATCGGGATGTCGTATTTAAGTACAATAATGAAACTACAGCTTAAACAAAAATAAGTCAATAACCTTGTTGATTCTCAATTGAGTGGGACTTACGCAGTGAGATCAAAAACCAAGGGTTTTGAGAAGGCTGAGAAGTTTCGTCGTGAGCGTCAGCCGAACAGTGTACTTATTCACAACCCTCATACCCAATCTTCACAGACCAACTTTGTGGGTAAATCCTGAATTTTATAGAGAAGGAAATACAGCATAATTTTAACTATTGACCCTTGACCATTGACCAATGAGCAAAAAGCAAAAATTTCCCTACTTGGTAGGCTCTAAGTGGACAGCACAGAAAAAAGTAGACGGTTGGAGACACTTTCAAGTCGCTAACCGCAAAAATCAAGGTAAGTGGGTTTATGCGGAAATGGTTGCATCCTGTGACCCTAATGTTCGTTTCTGGATTAACGCCAAACTGTTACAAGACCGTTCTCAGTGGCTGGCTGGCTGGCAATCATTACAAGAAATGGAAGCGATTTATAGCGGTTCTAATTTTATTGAGGGGTAAGGGGTCAGATTTTAGCATTATTGACTGAGTATAAGTACTCAAATTACCAAATTTTTTAGTCAAAAGCCTTAATTTTATAATTTTTCACAAATGCAGTATCGAGCGTTAAAAATTAGCCTTGAGATAGTCTACTGAGTAGCTAAACAAGGCTAATTTGCGCTCTAAAAAACTCGTATTGCTACTCATCACATTGGGTTAGGGATTTTCCTCTCCACTGCCAACCCTACGCCCATATCGATTAGGCATTAAAAGGAGAAGATTCAATAAAAACCTTATCCCAAGGGAGTTTGAATATTTTTGTCTATTGTAACTTTTTTTATATAAATAAATAAATAAAATATTTAAAAAACAATTTTTTAGAATTAATAAAGATTTTTTATAGATTTTAAAATCAAAATTAAATTATTATTAGCCCATAAACCTTTTTGCTTCATTTTTTAGATTTATGCCCCCTTTATTTTCTATGCAATTTCGTCAATAATGACACTCAACTACCTCACACATTGCCATCGGCGGCTAGGTGAAGGCCAATGTTTGAGCCAAAAGTTTGACAAAAAACTATAAGAGGCAAATAACAGTGAAACTAGCAGTCTACGGAAAAGGCGGTATTGGCAAGTCAACAACTAGCTGTAACATATCTGTCGCTTTAGCCAAACGGGGCAAAAAAGTGCTGCAAATTGGTTGCGACCCGAAACACGACAGCACCTTTACCCTGACTGGATTTTTGATTCCGACAATTATCGACACTCTCCAGTCCAAAGATTATCACTACGAAGATGTTTGGCCAGAAGATGTCATTTACAAAGGCTATGGCGGTGTTGACTGCGTAGAAGCTGGCGGCCCTCCTGCGGGTGCAGGGTGTGGTGGCTACGTAGTTGGGGAGACCGTAAAATTACTGAAAGAACTCAACGCCTTTGATGAATACGATGTAATTTTATTTGATGTGCTGGGTGACGTAGTTTGTGGTGGCTTTGCGGCTCCTTTAAACTATGCAGATTACTGCATGATCGTTACTGATAATGGCTTTGATGCTTTATTTGCAGCAAATCGAATTGCCGCTTCCGTCAGAGAAAAAGCCCGGACTCACCCATTGCGTTTAGCTGGTTTAATTGGCAATCGGACATCAAAGCGTGACTTGATTAATAAATATGTAGAATCAGTCCCCATGCCTGTTCTAGAGGTTTTACCTTTAATTGAAGATATCCGCGTTTCTCGCGTCAAAGGTAAGACATTATTTGAAATGGCAGAGTCAGATCCTTCCCTGAACTACGTTTGCGACTATTACCTCAACATTGCTGACCAAATTTTGGCAAGACCAGAGGGAGTAGTACCGAACGACGCTCCCGATCGCGAATTGTTCTCTTTGTTGTCTGATTTTTATCTAAATCCGCGTAAACCACAGGTTCCTAATTCAGAAGAGGAATTAGACTTGATGATTGTATAAATCACCAAGTTCTCAGGATGAGGGACAAATATGGCTTTCTTTAGTAGCTTTACAGATTCAATTAGACAAAAGTGGTTGCAGTTCTTCCAGGTTAACCGTGACTGGATTACCTTGCACATGGAAGTCGAGTCAGTGTATACCCCCGATGGCGGCAAGCGACCACCTTCTTACCTCATCCTGGGAGTTGTGAACGCGCTAGAACCAAAACTAGCGCAGTTGATGATGCCCTTTTCCAAATTGAATGCTGATGCTGACACCTTAATTGAAGTGTTGGAACTGCATTTTGACCCAGATATTGTCCTTGGTAATCGCTTGAGTAATCCTCCAGTTGAACCAGAGACAAACCAAGAAGAGTCAACAATTGTGCTGCCAGATGACAATGTTGATGATGAAACCTTAGCAATTTCTCATCTCAACGGTTTTGGTTTAGATGCTAGTGAATTAAAGGATAAGGAACCCAACCAAGAATTAAATGATGTTTCCTTGTCTAATGAACAGAACGGCAAACATGAGCCTCAAGCTGCGATGCCTTTGGCAACGTCTTCGACGAACGCACCTGAGACTGATGATTTTGGCGATGTTTCCTTTAAAAGTGACACCACATCAGCAACCAAACTAGATGAAGAAATTCTCGGCGACTTAAACCCACCAGATGAAAACGCTTTTAATGATGTTTTGTCTGATGTTTGGGGTGATGAAACCGGATTGCAAAAGGGTGAAGAAAATAATGATTTTCTAGGGGAAGAATTACCAACTGGTGTTTTTGATGACTCAGAAATTGCCCGTCTCTTCCCCAACAGTTAATAGTTACTGTTTCAGTTGAATTTAGGGATTGCTCACTGTGCTGTACAGAGTAGGGAGTAGGGAGTAAGCAGTAGAGAGTAGGGTATGATCATCCTCTCACTACTTATTCACTCCCCAACTCTTCCTATTGCTGACCCTACATTCATCTGCCTTTAAATTACAAGGGGAGAAAACCAAAATGACTGTCGCGCAACAACCAGAAGCTTTAAACTTTGAGTGCGAAACTGGGAATTACCACACCTTCTGTCCGATTAGCTGCGTGGCGTGGTTGTACCAAAAGATTGAAGATAGCTTCTTCTTGGTGATTGGGACAAAAACCTGTGGCTATTTTCTCCAAAATGCAATGGGGGTGATGATTTTTGCTGAACCCCGTTATGCAATGGCAGAGTTAGAAGAAGGTGATATTTCAGCACAGTTAAATGACTATGAAGAATTAAAGCGGTTGTGTGAGCAAATAAAACGCGATCGCAACCCCAGTGTAATTGTCTGGATTGGCACTTGCACCACAGAAATTATCAAAATGGACTTGGAAGGTTTAGCACCCAAGTTAGAAAGCGAAATAGGCATTCCCATTGTTGTCGCCCGTGCCAACGGTTTAGATTACGCTTTTACCCAAGGTGAAGACACTGTTTTAGCGGCAATGGCACATCGCTGTCCTACCCAAGCGCCCGTAACCGAAAATGAGAAAAACGAGCGCAACGCCATTCAAAAACTGCTCAACTTTGGTAAGAAAAAAGAAGATGTAGTTCAAGAAGAATCAGAATACGTAGATCATCCACCTCTAGTTCTTTTCGGCTCCCTCCCTGATCCAGTTGTTACCCAGTTAACCCTAGAATTAAAGAAACAAGGCATCAAAGTTTCTGGCTGGCTACCAGCTAAACGCTTCACAGAACTACCCGTGCTAGAAGAAGGATATTACGTTGCAGGTGTTAACCCCTTCCTCAGCCGCACAGCTACCACCTTAATGCGTCGCCGCAAATGCAAATTAATTGGCGCACCCTTCCCCATCGGCCCTGATGGAACTCGCGCCTGGATAGAGAAAATTTGCTCAGTGTTTGGCATTACACCCAAAGGACTAGAAGAACGAGAAGCACAAATCTGGGCAGGCTTAGAAGACTACGTAAAACTAATTCGTGGCAAGTCTGTATTCTTCATGGGTGATAACCTGCTAGAAGTCTCCTTAGCGCGGTTCTTGGTACGTTGTGGAATGACAGTCCATGAAGTTGGCATTCCTTACATGGATAAGCGTTACCAAGCAGCAGAATTGGCAATGTTAGAGCAAGCTTGTCAAGAAATGGGTGTACCTTTACCCAAGATTGTCGAAAAACCAGATAATTACAACCAAGTGCAGCGCATTTATGAGTTAAAACCCGACTTAGTAATTACTGGAATGGCTCACGCTAACCCATTAGAAGCACGCGGCATCAATACCAAGTGGTCAGTAGAGTTTACCTTTGCTCAAATTCATGGTTTTAGCAATGCCCGTGACATCTTAGAATTAGTAACTCGCCCACTGCGCCGCAATAATAATTTGAAAGACTTGGGTTGGGATAAGTTAGTCAGAGAAGAAGCTAAGATTTAATAATTACTTTGTGAATAAGTTCATACAATTATGATTTTTGAGGCGAACCTTGTTTAGTTCGCCTTTTTTTATTTTGTTCACGCCAAGATAAAAAAGACGCGAAGGAGAATTTTAACTAGAAATTTGTAGTTCTAAAGGTGTAGATGGAATAATGTACATCAATTCTGCACCATCAGGTTTTGTTTCTGTTGATGGTGTTAGCTTCAGCCATTCATGGAAACCTATTCCTAGTTGAGATATTGCTTGCACTTCTGTTTGATATGCTTCAAATCTGCGATTGGTTTCAATCATTGATTCTATTACTTCTACCGCTTGTGGAAGACGTTTATAGGCCTCCTTCTTCAAGTCGTTATGATTTGGGCCAAACCATCCTCCTTGAACCTCAACGCGAGATACAATTGCTGCTGGCAAAGACTCTATCCATTGGTTCGAGTCTTGTATTATTTTAAATAAATTCTCCCGTTGCATTTCAAAAACAGCATTCTCATTTAAATTTGGGTCAATCCATTGATAAATTTGAGTGAGTCTTTGTAAATCAATCTCACCTTTTAATTGCGGATGTAAATATGCTGCTGGGTTAGAAGTTAGCATGATATCAACGTATTTTTGAATACGAGAACGCAGAATTTTTGAGCCTTCTTGAAAACGCCGAAGTGCAGTATCGTGTTCTTCTAACTCTAAGTAGCAACGTACTTCAGCTAAATAAGCTAGTGATAAAGTTAATAGGTATTCATCTGAAATTGGACTTTGTTGCTCAATTTCAATATCTGTAAGTTCTGTGTAAATATGCTCTGCCTCTAAAAATCTATTGATAGCTTGTAATGCACTACTTCTCCGATTTTCAGGTTTCGTCATTGTAAAGGCATTAATAGCTAATTCAATAGCAGCACGAAAATTAGCATAGAAACCTACATCAATTTTTCGGTTAATCTTGTTTAACAATTCTTGAGCTTGTTGCAGTCTTTGTTCTAGTTCTTTAAGACGTTGTGCTATGACAACAAAACCCATCATTGAAACGCCAAGATTTAGTATGCTGCTGGCAGTAGTTACCTGCAAGATTCCTTGAGTTAATTTCAGGCTTTGCTCTATTCCTCCTAACTGCTCTTCAATAACACCTAAACGTCCATTAAAATTGGTCAATTCTTTTTTTGTAGCAGCTGCACTAGCAACTGTTGCAACAAGATTTGCTCCTGATACAGCAATATTACTTAAACTCGCTTGTTCAACCCCACCTAAACGTTGATTAACATTAGCAAGTCCATTTCCTGTAAAAGCTGTACTAACCCCTGTAGTAACAAGATTAGCTCCTGAAAAAATCAGATTGAGCAAATTATCAGACTTATTAACTTGAGCAGGTTGTCCAGTTATCTCTCTTAACCAAGTAACAACCTGTTTAGTTCCGACTTCTCGAATTACACCGCCAACTCGTTCTAATGTTCCATTTGCTAAACCTTTAACAACCCAATCAGCAAGCATAAAGGTTACTGTAACTGGTAGATTCACAATTTTCTCCTCATTCTTGACATTCACAATCTCTCCTCAATTAAGTATTCCCAGTTATACCTACTAAAATTGATGACTACACTCAGCAAACAAGTCTAAGCAAGTTAGTGGGGTGTTGCATAAATGCCATATAGCTTCAGGAAAAAGCCCAGCCTATGGTTTCCCTACTTCAGCCAAGTGGCATGTGTAGGTGTTTAAAACCCTTATACCCCTTATTTACAGATAACCCTGGTACGTAATTCACATCATTAAAAAGTTAAATTTTTAACACGCACCAGTAAAATAGTTAAATTTTTAACATACTTAAGTACAAATACTTAAGAATTTAAAATTACAATATTTGTTTGCTGATAAATTGTTTAGACAAAATAAATTACTCATTAAAGATTGATTCAAACCTTTATTTAGCAAGCAATAGATATCAAAGTAATTATTTATCAACTACTTAAATATCTTTGCATAAGTATTTAAAATAGTTGCTTTATAAAGTTAAAGATTTGAATTACTATCTGGATATTTAATACCAGCTATGTCAAGATAAATTTCTAGCTTCATATTCTTATTCCCGGAACTTTAGATGAGCATCTCACCAGCTAGATTCAAAAAACCTTACATTAAATTGCTGAATGAATATCTAACATCTAGAGTTATTCATTTGAGAATGAGTCTGGGTTACTACAAATTTGCTATCAATTATCAAACCTATCTCTTTTGAAGATGACTGCTTGTTAGTAAATAAATTTTGAATAACAATACCTTGATATCTAATGAGATTCATTTGTTCCTTGTACCTTTAAGTATGTAGTTAGTTAATACATAATTTATGCTCATACTCAATCTTGTACTGCTCTAACATCTCAAAGGAACAACTGAAAAAACAGATATCCTAATATGTCGAATTTTCCACCATCCCAGTAAATACCTTGATTTTTAGTTTTATCAATGTCATCTACCCATATTTAATCTCGCATTTTCTGACCAAAAACGAATCTGTAAATATAATGAATACTCAAAAATTTTCTACTCCTAAAACTGTTGTTTCTTTAATCGATTTGGTTTTTCAGCAATATCAAGATGAATTGGCTGTCATTGTAGAATATCAGCAGTTTAGTTATGGTGAGTTGCAGCGACGGACAGAACAGTTATCTCAATACTTAACAGCCCAAGGTTGGCTACAACCTAACAGTTTAGTTGGACTTTGTATTGAACCTTCTTTTGAAATGATTGTTGCAATCTGTGCCATTTTAAAAGCAGGTGCAGCGTTTGTACCGCTTGATCCTGATTTACCTCGTCAGCGACTCAGCTATATGATTGCTGATGCTAAATTAACTACAATTTTGACACAGCAAAAGTTTGCTTTTGACCTTGAGCCAGCTATGCGGCAGAGTGGTTTGGATGGAAAAATGTGTTTTTTAGACACTCCTACTGTCTGGCAACCTTTAACCACGTCCTTTGCGTTAGACCCCGTAGAGTCTGAGCAATTGGCATATATAATTTATACATCTGGCTCCACTGGTATACCTAAAGGCGTAATGTTGACCCATCAAGGTTTGCTCAATCTTGCAGAAGCTAGTTGTAGCACTTTTAATATCACACCGGGCTTGCGCTTGCTTCAGTTTGCTTCTATCAGTTTTGATGCCGCAGTTTGGGAAATCTTCACAGCATTATGTGGTGGAGCAACTTTGGTATTAGGTGCAAGAGAGCAAATGCTTCCTGGACAACTCTTGGCAAACTTCATCACAAAACATCAGGTGCATTGGGTGATGTTATCTCCTTCTGTACTTGCAACACTCACACCTTTCCGCAATCACTTAACTGATTTACGTATGGTTGTGGTAGGTGGTGAAGTTTGTCCTGTCTCGCTTGCTCAAGCTTGGATATCACCCCAAACTCGCTTTTTCAATGCTTACGGGCCAACAGAAATTACTGTTTGCTGTACAATGTACGAGTTTCAGCCACAGGATATTAATCTACCTATTGGTTATGCACTGCCAAATGTAGAGCTATATGTTCTTGATGAAGAACTTCAACTTTGTCGGCCTGGTGAAAAAGGTGAGCTATATGTAGGCGGGATGGGAGTAGCCAAAGGCTATCTCGACAAACCTGAAATTACCAGTTCTCGTTTTCTGGATAACCCGTTTGGTGTGGGCAAAATTTATAAAACGGGCGATGTTGTTTATGAAGATGCCGATCATCCTGGATTAATACACTATGCAGGTAGGTCTGATCATCAGGTAAAAATTCGGGGCAAGCGCATAGAAATAGAAGCCATTGAAATGATACTTGCTCAACATCCAGGAGTACAGACGAATGCAGTTAAGGCAATTAAAACTACACGTATAGAAAGTAGTGATGTAGCAGAAAATTACGGTATATCAATGCTGGTTGCATACGTCGTGCCGAAAGCTGGGCAGTTTTTGACAGAAAAGCACTTACAACGCTTTGCAGCCGAGCAACTACCAGATTATATGGTGCCTACACGTTTTGTATTTATGGATGAATTACCTTTGCTACCTAATCGCAGCAAAGTAGACCGAAATTCTTTACCAGAATTGCCTCAAACACCGTCTTTTGTCACTGATACGATGGATAACTCCATCAAAATTGCAGTAGTGTTTGACGAAGCTTTAGAGTTACCGACTGGAACTTGCAAGCCTCACTCTAATTTCTTTGAGATGGGTGGTAGTTCCTTGTGCATAGCGCATATTTTATATGGGCTGGAACGGGATTTTGGTGTGACTATTCCTTCTCGCTTAATTTATGAATATCCCACACCATCGGATGTAGCAAGATTATTAGAGCAATTTAAACTCAAAAGTGAAAGCGTCACTCATGATAGACACATTGATTTAAAGGCAGAAGCTGTACTTTCACCAAATTTGAATACATCGATTTGGCAACAACCACCACAAGCTAAATATGACTGTGCATTGATTACAGGTGCAACAGGTTTTCTCGGCGCACACTTGCTGGATGAACTGTTGAGAAGAGGTAGCTATAGAAAAATCTATTGCTTGATTAGAGCAGAAAGCCAAGCCATTGCGATTGAAAGGCTACGTACCACTTTCATACAATATCAGTTACCAACGGCGAAACTTGAACAGGTAAATGTTCTTAATGGCGATCTCGAACAACCACAGTTGCAACTATCAACACAATTATTTGACCAACTGGGTGACGAAGTTGATCAAATTTACCATGTAGCTGCTGATACTAATTACATCAAACCTTACTCATTGATCAAAAAGCCCAATGTTGATGGAACTGCAAATATCCTGACTTTAGCAGCACATCGTCGGCATAAAACTCTGCATTATTTATCTACTTTGGCTGTTTATGGCTCAATCACTTCATTACTAGGTATAAATGATGTCGTAGAAGACCTTGACATTGACCTATGTGAAGGAATTATGTCTGTAGAGTATGGATATGTACGCTCAAAGTGGGTTGCAGAAAGAATGCTACACTCAGCCAAAGAACAAGGATTAGCAGTTTCGATTTACCGCCCTGGTTTTATTTCTGGACACAGACAAACCAAAATCGCTAACCTGAATGATATGTTTTACCGCTTTGTGAGTGGTTGTATTCAGATGGGTATGTATCCAGAGTTTCCTGAAAAACGTTGGGTTCCAACACCTGTAGACTATGTGGCTGAAGCGATCGCTCATCTTTCACTGGATACAAAATATACTGGTGGTCAGTACAATATCCTTGTCCCTCAAGAAAAGGAATTAAGTCATTTAGAAATATTTGAATACATTGAGGAGTTGGGCTATCCTCTACAAAAGATTTCGCCAAAAAATTGGTTGAATGCACTATCTACTCTACCAACTACGAATCCTTTACATCCATTAATTTCATTCTTCCAAGAGAAAGTATATCAAGACCGTAGCACTATTTTAGAGGTACACCATCGCACTCCCAACTTCCTGACAGAAAATGTTCTTCAAGCTATCGAGGGTACTAATATTGAATGTCCAGCAATAGACAAAAATCTGATTAGACAATACTTACCCAACTTTGATAGACATTTCTTAAGTAGACAGCTCCAAAATCCAGCCGCCCTCAATTATTAGTAGTTAACTAGATTCCCAATTTTAAAGCAAAATTGGGAATCTGAGTCTTATACTTCTACAAAATCATAGGCTGAATAGAGTACCACAATTCTTAATTTGTAACTCAGGAAAAGATAGTTAACCTTTTAAATATTTTGTGTTTATTCACAAAGGTAATAATTATGTTAGCAGTGGATTCAATATCAGGGTATGACTTAAACGAAATGCTCCATGAAGGAGATGATACCATTATTTATCGTGCTAGATCAGTATATGACCAACAACCGATTATTCTGAAAATACTGAAAGCCGATTATCCTTCCATAGATGCGATCGCTCGTTTGAGACATGAATATAAAGTTACCGCTAACCTAGATTTAGCGGGTGTAATTAAAACCTTAAGGCTAGAAACTCATAAAAATAGACTGGCGATCGTATTTGAAGATATCAATGGCTACTCATTAAAACAACTGCTAAGTCACAGCAAACAAGACTTAAAGAGTTTTATGAGCATTGCAATTCAATTAGCTAAAGCTCTAGTATCTGTACATAGTTGTAATATTATTCATAAAGATATTAAACCTGCCAACATCATCATTAATCCCGAAACTAGAATTGTCAAACTCACTGATTTTAGTATTGCATCACGTTTAGATAAAGAAACCACCCAACTAGCTAACCCCAATCAACTAGAAGGTACTTTAGTTTATATGTCTCCCGAACAAACTGGGAGAATGAACCGTAGCCTGGACTATCGCAGCGATTTTTACTCTCTGGGAGTGACTTTTTATGAAATACTGACCGACCAATTACCTTTTCAAAGTGATGATCCTCTAGAATTGGTTTACTCTCATATTGCTAAAGAACCTACAGGCATTGAAAAATTAAACCCTGAAATTCCTAGCGCCATCTCTGCTCTAGTTAATAAATTGATGGCAAAAAATGCTGAAGACCGCTACCAAACAGCTAAAGGATTGTTAGCAGATTTAGAAATTTGTCGGGAAAAATTAGAAACAACTAGTAAAATTATAGATTTTACACCTGGTCGCCTAGATGTTTTAAGTCAGTTACTAATTCCTCAAAAGCTATATGGTAGAGAATCTCAAGTTAATTCACTTTTAGATGCTTTTGAGCGTGTTAGTCAAGGCAAACGGGAATTGGTATTAGTTTCTGGTTATTCAGGAATTGGGAAATCTTCAGTAGTCAATGAAGTCAATAAACCCATCACTCGTGCTAAAGGCTTTTTTATTAGTGGTAAGTTTGACCAGTTTCAACGTAATGTTCCCTACGCTTCATTGATTCAGGCTTTTAGTTCGTTAATGCGGCAATTGCTGACAGAAGATGACCAAAAGTTTGAAACATGGCGGCGTAAAATATTAGCTGCGGTGAAGTCCTATGGCAAAGTTATTATTGATGTCATTCCCGAAGTGGAATTAGTAATAGGCAAACAACCAGATGTAGCACCACTAAATGCAGCAGAGTCACAAAACCGCTTCAATCGTGTTTTTACAGATTTTATCCGCGTCTTTGCTACAAAAGATAACCCTTTAGTCATCTTTTTAGATGACTTGCAATGGGCTGATTCTGCTACTCTCAAGTTGATAGAATTGTTAATTAACGACCCAAAAACCAAATATTTACTGTTAATTGGGGCTTATCGCAATAATGAAGTTAGCATTACACATCCTTTAATTCAAACAATCGAAGAAATTAGCAAAAAACACAACATTGTCAACAACATTGTGTTACAAGCTTTATCAGTTGACAACTATCATCAATTAATTGCCGATACACTACATAATAATTCAGTAAAAATCAAAGTACTAGTAGATTTACTGTACAATAAAACGGCAGGTAATCCATTTTTTTTAACACAATTATTACTAGTATTACATCAGGAAAAGCTATTTGAATTTGACTTTCATCTTGGTTCGTGGCAGTGGGATATAGAGAAAATCCAAAGCATTGGAATTATTGATCAGCGTATCGTAGAATTAATTGCCAATAGAATTAAAAACCTGCCGATCGCCACCCAAGAAATATTGAAACTAGCTGCTTGTATTGGTAATAGATTCTCACTGGATATTCTTTCTATTGTTAGCGGTAAATCTCCAGCAAGTACTGCAAATGATTTATACTCTGCATTACAATGTGGATTAATTTTACCTTTAAGTGATGCTTATCGCATCCCCTTAGTATTTGAACAGGAAGAATCTGCAAAACTAACTTTTGATTCTAAGCAGATTGCTTATAAATTCTTACATGACCGTATACAACAGGCTGCTTATTCATTAATTCCTGAAAGTCAAAAACAAGAAACACACTTACAAATAGGTCGTTTATTACTAGAACAGACACCTGCGGAATTAATTTCAGAAAATATTTTAGATATTGTTAATCAACTAAATGTTGGTTGGGATTTATTAACTGAAGAATCTGAAAAAGATCAACTAGCAAATCTAAATCTGATTGCAGGCAAAAAAGCTAAAGCTGCTACAGCCTATGAGGCTGCTGCAAGATATTTAAACATAGGTTTAAAACTTTTGACAGCAGATAGTTGGCGAACCAGCTATGAACTCACGTTAAATTTATATACAGAAACCACAGAGTTAGAATATTTAAATGGGAATTTTGAACAATCTAATTATTTAGGAAATATTGCTATAAGTCGAGCTATTAATATTCTGGATAAAGTGAAATTATATGAAGTAAGAATGTTAATTTGTATGGCACAAAATCAGATGCCAGAAGTTCTCGAAATCGGGGTAAAATCTCTCAAAGAATTAGGCGTAAATTTACCAAATAAACCTACACAAATACATGTTTTATCAGCCTTAGCTGAAACCAAAATCGCATTGATAGGGAAACCAATAGAAAAGTTAGCCTTATTACCTGATATGTCTGATCCTTATAAACTAGCAGCTATGCAAATACTATTGCAAATTGTACCGGCTGCTAGTCAAGCAGGCTCTTTTCTATTTCTGTTATCTGTTTTGGCGATGGTGAGATTATCGGTTAAATATGGCAAATCACCTGTTTCGGCTTATGGTTATGCAGCTTATGGTACTGTTTTAACTGATAAATTTAACCAATTTAAAACAGGATATAAATTAGGTAAGCTGGCAGTTAAATTACTAGAAAATACGACGGCTAACTCAATTAAAGCTACAGTTTACTTTGTACATAATGGTACAATTAGCTTTTATAAACAGCCCCTTAAAGAAACAATACCACCCCTGGTAGAAGGGATGCAGAGTGGACTAGAACTGGGTAATATCGAAAATGCTGGTTATTGTGCTGTAATTGCGGGATATCATGCTTTACTGTCGGGAGAAAATTTAGAATCGGTAGAACATAAAATATCTGGCTACGTTGATTTAATGCAGAAATTAAAGCTGGAATCTCTAGCAGCAGCTACCAGCCTTTTTAGACAAGCAGCTTTAAATTTACGCTCTAAGTCATCGCACAAAGCCGTGTTAATTGGTGAGGCTTTTGATGAAATTACGATGGCATCGGAGTTATTAAAGAATTATTCTTTTAAAGGTTTTTATTATGGCTGTAAAACTATAGTTTGTTATTTATTTAACGAATATCAACTAGCAGTAGAAAATGCTGTATTAGCAGAAAAAACTCATGCAGATAATGTGGGTTTGCTAATTTATGTTGCCAATAACTTTTATTACTCTTTAGCTTTGACAGCACTTTGTAATCAAGCTGAACCTGCACAAAAGCAGCAATATTTAAAGCAAGTAGCTGCTAATCAAAAGCAAATGAAAAAATGGGCGACACAAGCACCATGTAACTTTCAGCATAAATATGATTTAGTAGAAGCTGAAAGAGCCAGAGTTTTGGGTCAATTTCAACTAGCAATAGACTTGTATGATCGTGCTATTGCAGGAGCTAAAAATAATGATTATATTTCGGAAGAAGCTTTAGCAAACGAACTTGCTGCCAAATGTTATATAGAGTTTGGTAAAGAAAAAATTGCCAAAATGTATATGACAGAAGCTTATTATGCTTATATTCATTGGGGCGCTTTAGCAAAAGTTCAATTATTGGATGAAAAGTATAATCATCTAATTATTCGTAGTGTAAATTCTAAACAATTAGAGATAGATGTTACCCGCACCATTGCTACAACAAAAATTAATTATACAGGCACAACAAGTAATAACGATGGTGTTTTAGATTTAGCAACAATCCTGAAAGCTTCACAGGCAATTAGTGGCGAAATAGTGCTTGATAAACTTCTGGAAAAGCTTTTACAAATAATTTTAGAAAATGCTGCGGCTCAAAAGGGTTGTCTGATTTTACTGAAAGATAATGAGTTATTCATAGAAGCAATCAACGATATTGATAGTAACGCAATTATTTTGCAATCGACTCCATTAAAAGCAAGTGAAGATATCCCAGGTTCTATAGTTGAGTACGTTGCTAGGACTCAAGAAGTTTTAGTCATTAATGATGCTATTTCTGAGGCTAATTATCAAGGCAATGCTTATGTTCAAAAGCATAAACCAATTTCGATATTGTGTAACCCTATCTTCTATCAGGGTAAATTTATTGGCATCTTGTACTTAGAGAATCGACTGATTGCTAGTGCATTTACCAAAGAAAATATCAAAGTATTAAATTTAATTACCTCTCAAGCAGCAATTTCTTTAGAAAATTCTCGACTATATCAGCAAGCTCAAAACTATGCTAAACAATTAGAGTCTTCGCTGTCTGATCTCAAGGAAATGCAATTGCAATTAGTCCAAAGTGAAAAAATGTCTACTTTGGGTAATTTAGTTTCCGGTATAGCTCATGAAATTAATAACCCCATTGGATTTATTATAGGCAACCTAAAACCTGCGAATGAGTACATACAAGACTTATTCAAGGTAATAGACTTGTATGAAAAACACTATCCTCAACCAGTATCAGAAATTACTAAAACTCGCCGAGATGTTGATATGGAATATGTGCGGGAAGACTTACCGAAACTAATTGCTTCTATGCAAGAGGGAGTCAACCGTATTTATGATGTCAGCTTAAGTTTGCGTACCTTCTCTAGAGGCGATACTCAAAAACCTAGCATTTGTCATGTTCACGAAATTATTGACAGTACAGTTTTAATTCTCAAGCATCGTTTGAAAGCTTCTCAAGCTCGTCCAGCAATTGAAGTTGTCAAAAATTATGATGACTTACCATCAGTGCGCTGTTTTCCTGGACAACTTAGCCAAGTGTTTATGAATTTGATAGCTAATGCTATCGATGCGTTGGAAGAATCAAATGTGGGACGTAAGATGGATGAGATTAAAGCTCATCCCAACCGGATTACACTCACTACCAAACTCAATGAAGAGCATGATAGGGTGTTAATTTCCATTCAAGATAATGGGATAGGGATACCTCCTGAAGTTAAACAGAAGATTTTTGATCATTTATTTACTACTAAACCAGTAGGTAAAGGAACAGGTTTGGGATTAGCGATCGCTCGTCAAATTATCATAGAAAAACACGGTGGAAGTATTCAGGTAAATTCTCAACCTGGTGAGGGAACCGAGTTTATCATCCAGTTACCAATATAAGCCTGAGCCGCAAATAAGTTTTTTTAGTCTCAAGCTAAACGTAAGTATGACGTTTAGCTTGAGTACTTTTGTACTGATTGATGTGTCTTTCCTCACAAAATCCTCAACTTTATTACGTAATATCCATAACCAAGCCAAATACAAGTTTTCTAGAACAGTTCGACAAAATCTCAGGCTTATGGAAAGATGCTATGAAAGTTGAACGACCATTATCTCAGGAACCGACACCAGAAGAAGTGCGGGAACTAGAAAAATTGAAAACCATGATTGAACAGTATGTACAAGATGGTGAAATTACTCACCAAGAAATTCAAAACTTCTACTGTGCAATGTTCGCTCATGGAAAACCTAGTGCAGATCAAATTTACCGTTCACTAGAGTTGTATAGAAACATTATTGGAGAAAAGCTTAACAAACTTGAAGTTTGGTATGAGCCACCCAGTAATTAAGTAAGTGGAGACAATTATTTAGAAGACGCATTTCGACTTCGCTCAATGCTCATACCAAAAACCTCTTCCCACGTCAGCGAAATCAAAATCAAACTTTCTTCTTCATTTAAACTCCATCCCTTTATGGGTGGAGTATTCACCGATTCTGAATTCTGACTTCTATTTATAACAGTAGCCAAGTTGCTCAGGACATTGGCAAATTTTGAAGACAGCAAAACACTTTAAACTCTTTTACATACTTCGTTTAAATGTAAAGAATTGATAACTTTCTCTAAGGGTAAAATATTACTTGTTAAAATAAAAACATAGTTTGCTAAACATTTAGCTACAAAGTCTCTCTTTTTAAATCCTTTATTATTGCTCTGATACTCAGTGATTAGCTTTGAAGATACTTTACTTTAAAAGTATCTTTTTTATTGTGAATATAGGAATACGGTTTGATTCCTGAATCTAGTTGTGTGGTGCGCGTTCGCAAAGCGTCTCGCACAGAAGCGCAGCGCCAGCGCGATAGGCAGGGAGTAGGAAAGAAGCCTGCTCTAGGTGTACTGATTTTTTCCCAAATCAAATATAAGTCCTATACATACAACCTCTCTGCATGATTTTGGGTTTTAAGCTTGTATCTCATTTACCCAAAATACGCTATGACTAACTATCAAATTTGTTCTGATTAGATTAGTAACTGTTATCTGCTGTGTCTTGATTTTTGATATTCAATATCAAAATTAACAATTTTTATTCAAATTTGATCTAAAGCCACAAAACTGATATTAGTAATAATACTGTTGACTGATAACTTTGTACAATACTTGATCTGTCTAACGATAGATTGACTATGGTATCCCAATTCTATCAATCTGACAGTTACAAACTAGCATAACAAAATTTAAATTAATGCTGAGATTTCAACAGAACTATTATACAAAGTTCCTAAAAGCTTGGCCTTATTACATCACAATTTTAATTTTGTTGGTGGTTTTTGCTATTTACAGCTATTCAATTTTCACCGAAAAATTATATTTAGGAAGCTTTGTAGATAAAGGAGCGCGTTTCTTAATTGCTATGCAATATGCTCAAGAACCAAGCAAAGCTTTAGAGCTAAGTTCTTGGGTAGCAATTTGGCCGCCTATTCCTTTTATTATACAGTCTTTTATTCTGCGCTTGGTGCTGTTTCTGGGAGTGTCTGATATTAGTTTAGGTATTAAAGCCATTGAGTTGACTAGTGTTACTCTTGTTTTAATAGGTTTCTTTTTTATTAGTCGTGCTGTTGCTCTACAAACTAATGATAGCACTGGTGTTTTAGCTTGTTTAATGTGTTTATGCACGCCTTTACTATTGGATTTGGCACATACTCCAATGTCGGAAGGATATAGCTTTTTCTTTGTTGCAATAGCTATCTACAGTGTATTGAATTATCTGGAATCAAATAAAAAAATCAGTTATGTAATTGCAATATTCTGCTTTGTTTTAGCTTATTTTTGTCGGACAGAAAGTTTATTTTTTTCTTTGATTGCTGGAGCTTTTCTGATCGCACATAAACGCTGGAAGCCAGCACTATTGCTAGTAAGTATCACAATAGCAGTAGCATTAGCTCAAATATTAGGGGCTAATTTTTTGATCCAAGGTAACAAAATTTATGATAGGGACATCTGGGGAGAACCGCCATTAGAAAGGTTAAGACAAGCACAACAAATGCTGCTGGTATTGTTGAGATATAATAAAAAGCTGGTTTTTCTGTCGTTAATATGGATTATCCCTCTAGTTTATTTTCAGTTCAGTCAGGGAGCTAAGGCGAATAATACAATCATTACTGCTCCCAGAAATATTCAGCCTAATTTGATATATACTCTACGTCGATTCCGAAATTGGCTAGTTAATGATGCTATTGCTATTTGGACTATTTTGTTTTTATTTTCACTAGCATTCCCAGTTATTCTCATAATTAGAGGTGGGCTGACTTATCAACCAAGATTTATGTTTTGGGCTAATATTTTTATGATTGTTATTCTTGCCCTAATTATTGCGCGGACTAATTATATTATTTCTTCAATAAGAAATAGAAAATTAGGGAAACAGTTAGTGATTGTAAGTCTGACATTAGTAACAGTGTTCTCTCTTTCATCTGGATTTTCTTATGCAAGTGCAAGTGTGAAAATCCAGAAAATGCCATCTGATGTCAAGGATGTGGTTCATTTTATATCTGAACATCAAGTATCAAACACTCGCATAGCATTTGATTTTTTAAGATGGGAAGAATATAGTTTAGCTGCTTATTTATTAGATCCGAAAATTAAGACGGTTGCAACTCAATTTTCCTTGAGATGGACTGTGTTTCCGCGAGAGATTGATCCAGAAGTGACATCTTTGTTAAGTGAAAAATTTGATATCCCTGCGCCGGAAAATACACCAGAAGGACAAGTGGCTATTGTACACGCTTATATTCATGCTAAACATCCTGGATATTTTGTCATAGCCAGTAATAGTTTGTATGAAAAGCTCAAGCAAAAATATAAAAATCAAGAGATAGTCAATGGTGCTGGGACAATTAACCGTCTGCGAAAGTACTTAACTCCAAAAGATACTGCTAATTCAATCTTTGATTTTCAATCGCCTTATATTTTGCCTGACAAGAAAATTATCTTGACGAAAGTTTATGAGAATGATTCTTTTATTGTTCTTAAAAATGTCAGAATTCAGGAGCCAGAAGTCAGGATTCAGAATGTTGGTATATGAAGTAAAATTCTTCTAGGTCAATCGATAAATTATGACTCCAAACGTAGACACCAGTAAACAACCAATAATCAGTCCAAAACAATATAGGAATCGGGCGTATCGTTTTTTATTTAAGGTGTGAAGGTCACAAAGACTCGTGGTTTTATCAGTTTTAACGTGGCGTGTAAAAGGTTTAAGGGCTATTAAGCTTATCGAGGCTATGTTTTAAATTATTTCGTCTCCCCGTCAGGGCGATCGCTTCATAATGGTAGTTAACAATTTGAATTTACTGTAGATCGGTTTATATCAGTGCATCCACAACCCAAACTCTCAAAACACCAACCAGTATACAAGCAGGATTTATCTCCTTTTCCTCAACCTCTTGACAAATGTGCAATTCTCTTAACCTCTCACGGATGTAATACAAGCTGTATGGAAATTAACAAGTTTGTTTTTACTTAAAAAATCAAGATACTTTTGATGCTGAGATAATTGAGATAAAACCGTTAAATCAAGAGTTTACACGGAGAAATATAAAAAAATAAAGAAGTTTCGGCACAATAGCAGCTAAATCAGCAAAAGAGAAAATAAAGTATTATGGGATACATTTAGAAGACGGCGATCGCGTCATTCTAACAAAACAGTGTGAGGAAAAAATAACATGTCTCATTTATTGTGGAAAACACTGGTATTATCTCCAGTCTGTTTAGGCGTAGCTATTTTATGTTCATCCAAGGTAGTAGCGGCTGAAATTGAAACCAACTCACCCACACCTCAACAGCAGTTGATTTCTCAAGCCACAACTGAAGCCAGTCCAGTTTTAGAACAAGTCAACCAATACAGCCAAGAAGGTAAAAACCAAAATTCCCTATCTCAAGTCACATCAGTTTCGCAATTTTCTGACGTACAGCCCACAGATTGGGCATTTCAAGCATTGCAATCTTTAGTTGAACGCTACGGATGTATTGCAGGTTATCCTAACGGTACTTATCGCGGTAATCGTGCTTTGACACGTTATGAATTTGCCGCAGGTTTAAACGCTTGTTTAGATAGAGTTAATGAACTGATTGCAACAGCAACCGCCGACTTAGTAACAAAAGAAGACTTAGCCACACTCCAGCGTTTGCAAGAAGAATTTTCCGCAGAACTGGCAACCTTACGCGGTAGAGTAGACGCACTAGAAGCACGCACCGCCGAGTTAGAAGCGAATCAATTTTCCACCACTACCAAACTCGTTGGTGAAGCTGTCTTTGCTGTCACCGATAGCTTTGGCGACAACGACAACAACAACACCGTCTTTCAAGATAGGGTGCGTCTGGACTTCCAAACCAGCTTCACAGGTAAAGATATCCTACATACTCGGATTGCCACTGGTAACGCCAGTGTTTTACCTTTAGCAAACGACACTTTTGAGGGAACACAAACATTTAACGTGTTCCTTGGTAGTGGCAATAGTGCGTTTATCGATTGGTTAGCATATTACTTCCCTGTGGGTAACTCGCAAGTTTATGTTGCAGCTACTGGCGGTATTCATAGCGATTACGTTCCTACCGTCAACCCCTACTTTGAAGATTTTGACGGTGGTAATGGTGCTTTATCTACCTTTGCTGGCGAAAGTCCAATTTATCGTATCGGTGGCGGTGCAGGTGCGGCGCTGAACTTAGCCTTTGGTGGTGGCGGTACTTTTAAACCTTCATTAACCTTGGGTTACTTAGCTTCCGAAGGAAATAACCCCAATTCTGGTTCCGGTTTATTTGCTGGTAACTATGCAGCTTTAGCACAATTAAACTTGAATGTTGGCGATCGCCTTACCTTAGCTGCCACCTACGTTAACGGGTATCATGGTGCAGGTAGCGCCTTATTCGATTTTGGTTCAGTAACCACTGGTGTTGTTGGTACTCGACAAGCTAACTTTGTCGATAGTGGTAATCCCTACGTCAGTAACTCCTATGGTTTTGAAGCAGCTTTCAGACCTAGCGATAAACTATCCATTAGTGGTTTTGCCCTCTATAGCCAAGTTAGAGGCTTTGGCGCTAATGATGATGGCGAAGTTTGGAGTTATGGACTAGGGGTAGCTTTGCCTGATTTCGGTAAAAAAGGCAACGTTTTAGGCATTTTTGGCGGCGCTCAACCCTATCTTGGTAGTAACACTAACAGCAATCCTTTCCACATCGAAGGCTTTTATAAATACCGCGTCAGCGACAACATTTCCATTACCCCTGGTGTAATTTGGTTAACCAATCCTGGTCAAACTGCTAATGCTGATGATGCAATCATCGGTACTTTGAGAACCACCTTTACTTTCTAGAAAGTTTCATCAGTTAAAGATGTCTCTTGTTTAGAAATCAAGATACCCGACTTCTTTAATAAGTCGGGTATCTAAGCAAATGCGATTTTCACAAATTAAATAGAATAGCTGGATTAATATTAAAAGTCATTTGCAGGGAAGATGGCTAGTTCTGTTTCTGGGTCGAAAAAGTGAATTTTTTCGGGATTGATTGATAACCATAATTGTTCGCCAATCTTTAGCTGTCGGTCTGTGGGAACTCTGACTTGCAAGTAAGGCGCATTAGGGTCTATTGGAGAGTCTGGTTCAGTTAGTCTGACACTCAAGAACGCATCATTGCCGAGATTTTCTACCAAATCTACTTTGACAGGCAAATTTTTAGTAGCAGGTAAACTCAGGTTCAGATGTTCGGGACGAATACCTAAAATTAAGGTTTGTTTATCATATTTTTGTAGGGCTTTTCCCCAACTTTCGGGAAGGGTGAAACGAAAGAGGGGATGGTTAATTAATAATGGTGCAGAAAATTCTACCGGGATAAAATTCATCGGTGGTGAACCAATAAATTCAGCGACGAAGCGGTTAGCAGGACGGTTATATAGTTCTAATGGAGAAGCAAGTTGTTGAATTTGACCTTGATTCATGATGGCGATGCGATCGCCCATTGTCATTGCTTCTGTTTGGTCGTGGGTAACGTAAATTGTGGTTGTGCCTAATTGTCGCTGCAATTTCACAATTTGAGCGCGAGTTTCTGCCCGTAATTTGGCATCTAAATTTGATAATGGTTCATCCATTAAAAATACTTGGGGATTACGCGCGATCGCTCTTCCTAATGCTACCCGTTGTCTTTGTCCCCCTGATAGTTGTTTGGGTAAGCGATTTAGCAGCATTTCAATTTGTAATAATTGCGCTACAGAATGCACCTGCGTCTCAATTAATCTTTCTTTTGCAGAAACGTAACGCAGCCCTTTCGGTAATTTCCTCGTTCCTTCAACCAAAAGATTCTCTGTCCAGTTAGGGAGTTGGGAGCGTTCATTTACCCCAGTCCCCAATTCCCTGCGGCGTAACCCAAAAGCAATGTTGTCATACACCGTCATGTGGGGATAGAGGGCGTAATTTTGAAACACCATTGCAATGTCTCGTTCTTTGGGTGGTAAATCATTCACCAAGCGATCGCCTACTAAAATATTGCCACCAGTCAGGGTTTCTAAGCCTGCAATTAACCGCAGCAGAGTGCTTTTACCACAGCCAGAAGGCCCCACCAGCACCATAAATTCACCATCGGCTATTGTCAGGTTAATTCGCCGCAAAACATTAATATTCTCCACACGTTCTGGGGTTGTACTGCTGTCGCCTTTACGCGGAGGGAAACTTTTATAAACGTTTTCTACAATTACTTGCGCCACAGGTATTAGTGATTGTCCTTGGTCATTATTTATAAGTCATTGGTCATTAACTGAAAACAAATGACCAATGACAAAGGACATTTTAACGCCCATCAGCGATTAAGTACCCAAATTCTCAAATCAGAATGACATCTGTTTTAGAGCATACTACCCGCCACTCACAGGCGGAATTAGTACCACTTCATCACCATTGTGGAGTAATGTCTCTGGTTCAACAAAAATCAAATTGATACCAAAGCGGGTGATATCGCGCCATTTAGCGAGTTCTGGACGTTCTGCAATCAGGCGATCGCACACGGCTTGCACTGGTGTACCTTCAGGAAGTTCCAGCACCAATTCTGACAACCCAAAAGCTTCTTGATAAGCAGCAAATAATTTTACTGTGACAGTGATTGCAGATGTAGACATACAAAAGCTTAGTATTCTAGAACCTTGCTCAATCTAGAGTTTCCTAGACTGAGATATGACACAGCTTCTTCAGCCACTGTCATTTGTAACCAATAGTACAACTTGGATATTTGTTTATGTAGTTAGCAAAAATACTATCATCCATTCTTCCATAAAAAATGATGAAAAAAGTAAATAGCACAGATACAAAAAATTCTCTTTTGAGAAGAGGCGAATAGTAATCAAGGTGTAAGGGCTTTTCTTACTTACACCTCTACACTGTAGATTTTTGTCTGAATTTATGAGTTTAATTACTCAATTACAGTTAGCGCCGCTAGGGGTAGCATCAGGATAAAAAGTCCGAATACCACCTGATCTTCTGACAAATACAGCTTTAAAAGTTCTACCTTCATCAGTCACACTGAGAAGACAGGTTTGGTTAGTGCTGGTAGTGTTGGGGTTATTTTTGTAACCCAAAGATGCGTTAGACAAAATTTCCTCGGCATTCAAAGTATAAGGATAACCTTTAATGCTAGATTGAGAAGTCCCACTACCTACTCTCATGATCGCACCTATAGTGTAGATTGTGTTCGGCACGACTTCTTCGTTAGATGTATTATTGTTCAGTCGTCCAGCTAAACCTTGATTTTGCAACTGTAAATAACGACCAACAAAATGCAATCCACCAATAGCACCCCCTTGTACTGGTTCACCGCAGAATACATGGTCAAAACCTGCGACATTAAACCACACATCGGTTAAATCGTTCAAGAAATCAACTGTGGAAGTCCGACCTGGTTTGAGGTATCCTCCCACATAATTCTGAATATTTGCCAATACAGTGAGGTTATTATTCATCAATGTTTGGAAACCAGTGCGACTCACAACTGTACCTGGAGCGCCGCAAAGATTCACTACTGCTGTGTCAAAGCTATTGAGAGATGGGGCGGGAGGCGTGACATCAGCCGGACTACCATAAGCCAACCCAGACACAGAGTTGTTGACGTTATCAAAGAAAGGTACAGAACCTGGGGGTAGAGAAGAAGTAGAACCGTAATCAGTAATTACGATGTCATCAATATTGGTTCTGTTTGCAGTTCCATCAGTTTTGCGAATGTCACAGCGAACTGTACCAGGAATATTGGCGGTAATAGTCGCTGTTTGCAAGGTTGTAGAATTGGTATTAACAATTGCACCTACTGGTGAGTAAGAAGCGCCACTGTTAGTTGAACACCAAACGCCCCAGCTAGAATTACCATCATTACCAAATTTAGCGTGTTTGACAGTGATCGAACCTGCACCTGTAGTCCGGTCAAATCTCATGGAGAGAATACCACTATTGCGGATACGGGCAGATTGAGTACCATTTTTGACATCAGTGCTAAGATTCCCCAGTAGAGCATCATTAAAATTCCATGTACCTGTTCTCAGCACAACATTTGCTGCTGCGTAACTGCCTTTTGTACCAATTTCAAAATCTTCCGTAATTGTGGCACTATTGGCACTACTTACACAAACAGTAAATAGGATAAATGTTCCAACTGATATCTGTAAGGGAAAAGCTAACTTAGACATACTTAATTGATTTAATTAGTGGGTGATAGCGAACTAGAAAAGACGATAATTTCCGTTACTTTTCAGATAACAAAATCATCATGTAAAATACAGGAGATGAATTTGAAAAAACACATTACAGTTAGCGACGCGGCTATCAATTGTCCCGTCTGTTTATTAAATCTCGATTAAATCTCAGTTAAAGTTTAAGTTAGTAACTTATTCTCTAATTCAGTAATCAATCTTCATCATTTACCCAGAGTATTCCCATCTGTGTCTCAGTTACAAAAATTACTCCTGTGTCAAAGGTTGCTGGTGTCAGAGAATCCCAAGCAATCATGGCAGAATAGTTATTAACAAATTCTGCGTTAGTAAAAAATTTACAGTGAGGTTGAAATAAATCAAATACTTGATGAGAGATTCTTTCTGCCTCTTCTACCTGCATAATTTTTGAGGAATAGGCTAAATCTTGAGTCAGGACAAATACTATAATTTTGTTGGCTGCTGTTTGCGTAATTTCTTGCCAGCGATCGCCAATACCAACATAACCTATTTGTCTAACAAACAAATCAAGAATTTCTGTTAAATTTTCAGCCTCGTCAAGCAGAAAAAATTGATAAAACGCTGGAGATGCTGCGTTGTCAGTATAATTATCTGCTTGCTCAGAGGTTTGACTGGTATGAACAAAATCGCTGTCCTATCGATAGATGCCCATTAATTTGTCATTTGCCGGAGTTAAAAGAGCAGCCCAACTATTACAATCAAAAAGCGTCTTTAGTTCAACTAAAAATTGATAGACCTTGGTACAAAGAGATTCACTCTCAAGTATTGCAGGAAGTCCCTAAAAAAGTTGAATTGGCTTTTGATAGATGGTTGAAAGGTGATGCTAACAGCAAAAAGTCTGATTGAGTAAACAGCACAAAAAAGTCGCTGATACTCGCAAAGACTTTCACTTTAAAACAGTTAAATTACTGCTTGATAAGTATGATGTTGTAGCTGTTGAAAAGTTGAATATTAAGGGACTGGTTAAAACAAGACTGGCTAAAAGTGTTAATGATGCCGGATGGGGACAGTTTGTAACAATACTTTCAAATAAAGCCGAAAATGCTGGTTTGAAGGTAATAGCTGTTAAACCAAATGGTACTAGTCAAGAATGTTCTAACTGTGGTCACAAAGTTAAAAAGCTGTTATCTCAAAGAATGCACAATTGCCCTGCTTGTCATACTAGTCTGTGCAGAGATTTGAATGCGGCTATAAACATAAAGAACCGTGGGACGCATGGTCTTAAAGCTCAATTAATGTCTTCCTAGAAGAGTCATTGAGAAGCCCACACTCACCCGAAGGGGAGTGTGTGGAGTACGTCACGCTTGTCAAAAATTAAATAACGACAAATGACAAAATTACTCCCAAGTGGAGACATCACGCAGCACATCGGGGATTTCTCCCATCTCTAGGGGAAATTCCAGCAAAGTTTCTCTGTAACCTAAATATCCAGACTCCGCAAAAGATAACAACATTCTTCTCAGGGCGAACCAAACTTCGGATTCATATTCCCAATCACTATAACGTGAAGCCCGACCTGCAATTGAACGTAAAGCCCAAAAATAAGAGTTTCTCACCACTGAACCGCCTTTTTTAAACTCTGGCAAATCTGGGTGGTGGAGAAATAATACTTGATTTTCAATTCTGGCTTTCACGTTAAATAGTTAAATAGAACAGGGCAGTGATAGTACATTTATAGTACTTCTTTCTGGAATATCAATTCAAATGTAGGAGGGTTGATGATCAGTTTTGACCACTGGCCTTTTATACTCAAACTTGGCGCTACCTTGGGCTGTGGGCTAGTGGCGGGAGTCTTTTTTGCTTTTTCGACTTTTGTGATGAATGCACTGGCTAGACTCCAGCCCAAAGCCGGGATTGTTGCTATGCAGTCCATTAATATCACAGCAATCAATCCGTTGTTTATGGTGGCACTTTTCGGCACAGCTTTAGCTTGTTTGGTTTTAGCGATCGCTTCATTTTCCAAGTTACATCAACCCAGTGCAGCCTACTTGCTGTTTGGCAGCCTACTTTACCTGATTGGCACGGTTGGGGTAACGATCGCCTTCAATGTACCTCTAAATGATGCCTTGGCGATCGTTGATCCAGATAGCACCGAGGGCGCAAATTTATGGACTAGATATCTGAGCGACTGGACATTTTGGAATCACATCCGCACAATAGCAGCATTTGGGGCTACTATATTGCTGATTCTTGCCCTTCGCCAACCAAGTGGACGATGAGTATCTCAAACAACGGAGAAGGGGAGATTCGAACTCCCGGAACCTTTCGGTTCATCCGATTTCAAGTCGGACGCAATCGACCACTCTGCCACCTCTCCAGTAAAACTGTCTAGCTACTGCTTACCTGGTTTTTTGGTGAGCCAAAAAGCTGACAGATAATACTATATCTTACATCTACGCAGGTTGCACTACTCAAAGCAAATGTCTACGATTCACTGGGTGAAGCAGGATATAAAATTTCCTCTGAGATTACCTGAAAATCTTGTCCCACCCAAACTAAAGCCGCTTTTGTGACTACTCCTGCTTGTAAGTGGACAATTGAGAAATTACGCTGCTTGTGTCCTTCATGTTCGATAATTCTGGGGACGCTGGCGGCATTTAAGTAAATTGTGCCTTCTGGACTTTGAAACACTGATTTACGTAGTTCTTTTTTGGTGTGACGCAGATTGTGGTGCATGTGTCCAAAGGTAACGAGGGGAATGGTTTTACCAATGGTGATAGTCTGAGAAATAGCTGCTGCAAAGTCGGGATCGCCAAAGTCGCCGCCGATGGGATGCCAATCTTTACCACAAGGGTCATCGGGGCGATCGCCTAATCCACTCGGCCCGTTGTGACCCAAAAAAATAATTGCATCACCAGCCGCACTTTTAACCGCCGCTAGAATTTTAGCTGCTGATTCTTCAAAATTTGTCACACCGTAACGTTCTTTGCAGATATCGGCAAATCTCCATTCTGGGCCTCCCCAAGTAAAAGGACGACCACCAACAACGGTTAAATTCCATTGGGGAAAATCTAATTGGCTGTAACCGACATGGGCTGTATCCAGTAAATCTAGTTGTTCTTGCACCCAGTCTTCTTTTGTGCGATCGTAGGGACATTTTTTCCGTCCCCATTCTGTAGCCGTATACCAAGCATCGTGGTTGCCCATAACTGCTGCTTTGGGGATATCCAGGGATGCGATCGCCCTCACCACTTCCACTGATTCATTGCCAAAATCTCCCACAAATAGCACTAAATCCACACTCAAATGCTTGAGTGCAATGGCATCATCCACTTCCCATTGGTCGTGAATATCTCCAACTACAGCAATTTTGAGAGTTTGTGATGGTTTTTTCTGACTGGTCATGCCGCTTTCCTTGCTGTCTATCTCCAGGATATGAAACTCAGGGAAATTTTGACACTATCTCCGCCAGAGTATGGAAAAGAACAATATTGTGGAAGGATTCAGAAGTCAGAATTCAGAAGTCAGAATGTAATCAGTGGGGAACAATATCCACTAATCGAATAGAATTGGCAAGCTGAATTCTTCTGTAAGTATATTGAGTATTAATTACTATAGGACTAATATTGGATTTATGAAAAAAATCAGTAAACTCAGGTCAGGCTTCTTTCCTACTCCCTGCTTACACAACTAGATTCAGAAATTAAATCGGATTCCTATATATATTTTTTCTTAATTGATAATTTCATTTAAACTTCTGGCTTGATTAACTAAACCCTAAATTTCGTTCTTTTCAAATAAGTTATTATTTGCTGACTTGAGTAGGATAACCGTACAGAATGGGGGCGCAATCTCTACCTGATAACTGCCTGTTTGGGTCGATACAATCTATGTGTGGCTTAAGTAATGCTGTGATTGAGAAAAGCTTAATACAGCATTAATAGGAGAGCATAAATATGGGAAATCAATTTAAAACAGTTGCTTTGTTAGGTGCGCTCAGTGGTTTATTAATTGCGATAAGTTACTGGGTATTTGGTGGCACTGGCGGCTTAATTATTGGTATTGGTTTAGCAGCAGTAACTAATCTATTTTCTTGGTATCAATCAGATAAGATTGCATTAGCAGTATACCGCGCCCAGCCAGTGAGTGCTGCCCAAGCACCAGGGCTGTATCGGATGGTGGAAAAATTAGCTAAACGCGCTAACATCCCCATGCCTGGAGTTTACATCGTTCCTGGTCAAACTGCTAACGCCTTTGCAACAGGACGCGACCCCGAACACGCGGCTGTGGCTGTGACTGAAGGTATTTTAAATATTCTCCCCGAAGACGAGTTAGAAGGCGTGATTGCCCACGAATTAACGCACATTATCAATCGTGACACCTTAACCCAAGCAGTAGCCGCAACGATCGCCGGTGCGATTTCTTTTCTCGCCCAGATGGTGAGTTACAGTTTGTGGTTTAGCGGTGGTTCACGGGACGATGATAGAGGTGGCAATCCTTTAGGAATATTGTTAACTGTATTGTTAGCGCCAGTAGCTGCAACAGTAATTCAATTAGGTATATCGCGTACAAGAGAATTTTCTGCTGATGCTGGTGCTGCCAAATTAACAGGTAATCCCCGTGCATTAGCCCGCGCTTTGCAAAGATTAGAAGCCACAGCACGACAATTACCTTTAGATGCGAATCCAGCTTTTGAACCGTTATTAATTATCAATCCTATCTCTGGCAAGTTTTTAGGTAACTTATTTTCTAGTCACCCTGACACAGAATCACGAGTTGAACAATTGCTGAAATTAGAACAACAACTGTCTACAAAATATTAGTCATTAGTCATTTGTTGGAAAAGTTAATTCTGAGGATATTATCATTATGACTGGTAATAATTTTGAATCAATTGAATCTACTGTAGTTGTAGAAATCAGTTCTCAAACTAACGAAATGGTAGAAGCTGAAATGGCTGGGGAGACTGATGAAGTGAAGAACGAAACCAAAGCTTTAATTGAAGCACTTAAAAGACGCGCCCAAGCTGAAGCAGAATCAGCCGGAACTCTTACCCGCGAAACTTATTTAAATGCTGTGCGCCAAGCACGCCAAGCCATTGAAGGTGAAAAACTCATTGAACGCGATCGCCTAGAAAATGCTTGGACTGTGATCCAAGAAGAAGCTGAGAAAAACTGGCACTTACTTTGGAAAGAATTTGCTGATTTTGGCGATCGCCTCCAAAATGCAGCCAAAGCCGCCTGGGAAGCCTTCAACGCCCCTCGTAATCAATAATAAACCCCCAGGGTAGAGATGTTGCAGTGAAACGTCTCTACCTTCAACTGAAAGAAGTCAAGCCAACTAATTTCGCACCACAGGTTGTAATAGAAGTTCGCCATTACGTAAATACCAATCCAGCCAAAGCTGTAAAATATTGCTTCCTTCTGGGTTAGGCAACTTAGCCAGAGATTTGATTGCCTGATCTCGATGATCAAGGGCTATATTCATTAGTCGAGTGCGAACTTCCATTTCATCTAATAATTCACAAATCTTGATTCTGTTATATTCTTGCTTGTGAAATAAGCTGGCTAATTTTTGTGCATTAGGATGTTCTAGAGTCAAACCTAATAAGACAGGAAAAGTTTTCTTTTCTATTTCACGGATATTTTCTGTAACTGGAAACCACAGGGATTCAATATCATCAAGAATTTGCGTCATCCAACCTAAATGAGTGCCGCATTGAACACATAAGGCGATAATGTCTGCATCACAAGCAGACAGATAACTAGCGATCGCAGTGGCAAATTGATATGCTTTAACGGTCTTCAGGTTGACTATTTCTCGATATTCATCTAAAGAATTAATAGTCTGACTGATATCTTTATCTTGTCCTTGGCATACTTGCAAGAATGAATAGAAATAGTCCTGCAAGAGTCCTTCTAAGTTATCTGAAGGAAGTTTAAAATTTATGAACTCACGGGTTGCAACAGCATTCAAAGCCATTGCATAATTAATTGCCCGACCAACTCCCAAAGATTGGTAAAGTCCATCTGGTGCATCCATATCAATACAATCATCAACAATTCGGAAAGATAGACTGATCAGTGTTACTGATGCAGCTACAGCAATCAGATCATCAATTTTTGCGCCTATGGATATCCCAGTGGCGATCGGTATAATGGCTGTGGGATTAAGTGGATCATCAAGTATCTCGTCTACCACTTTCCCTAATTCCTGCCATTCATCTTCGACAAGGCTAATAATTTTTTGACGGATTTGAGCTAGTATTTCAACTAGATTAATTGCAAGTTTACTAATCATCTGATTCTACATCTTCAGTAGGTCTTATAGCTTCGTCTGAGTAAGCAATGATTTTTCCTTTATTACTCACAGTTGCATATCTTTTAATGTTGGTTAATTTTCTTGTTGTTCTGACAGCAGAAGCTAAATCTGGATCGCTCACAAATACTGTTGATGGATCTACTATGACTTGCAAGATTGTCAGCCCTTCGTTGTATTTGGTAGTATCTCCAAAAAAGTTTTTAGCAACTACACAGGCGTAAGTTTCGTTATTACATAAGTAAATATAGCCTTTAGCATTAGCTTCACCAGAAGTACCTACAGCACCGCCTGTGCCACCATAAGTTGGGTCTAAGCCAGTTTGTAATATTGATTGTGCTGCTGGTGTTGTTGTTGTGTGATACATGATAGTTTCTTCACGAGGATGATATAAAACTGTTGGAACTTCTTCTCTAGGAAATTCGCCCATACTATTCAGCCAAGTGGTGACAGTAGCTACGTCATAAGGTACTAAATTCAGGTGTCCTACTATATCACTTTTAATTTTTGCTGCTTTTGGCTCTACTCACATCTTGCACCTGGAAATATGAATGTCAAAACCACAACTACGTGCAAGGGGAGTTAGCCGTTCAACGTCAAGTAAAAGTAGATACACAACTATATGAGGAAAAATAGAC